>JBPOIM010000006.1:0-7883 GCA_052034485.1 Candidatus Anderseniibacteriota bacterium
GAAACGAACACTATGCCGCAGTGGGCAGGGAGTAGTTGGTATTACCTTCGTTTTATGGACCCGAAAAATGATGCTGCGCTTGTTGATCCGGATAAAGAAAAAGCATGGGCCCCGGTTGATGTATACGTAGGGGGTGACCACGCCGTGAGGCATTTAATATATGCACGGTTCTGGCACAAGTTCTTGTATGACATCGGTGTTGTTTCTACTATCGAGCCATTTGCTCGACTAGAATTCCTTGGGTTTATTTTGGCTGAAGACGGCCGAAAAATGAGTAAGCGATATGGAAATGTGATTAATCCAGACGACGTAGTGTCGCAGGTAGGCGCGGATGCATTTCGATTATACGAAATGTTTATGGGGCCGTTTACGCAGACGGTTTCTTGGAGTACTACGGGTATACAAGGGCCGTATCGATTTATTGAGCGAGTATGGAGGCTTGGAATGAGCGTTAAAAGTGGCGAAGATGTTCAAGATTCTGATGCGCTTGTTTCTGCATTACACAAAACAATTAAGCGTGTATCTGAAGATACGGAAGGGTTTCGATTTAATACTGCTGTTGCAGCGCTTATGGAATTTTTGAACGACATGGAGCGCGAGAAAGTAGTATCCCGCAAAACATTCGGAATATTCTTGCAGCTTCTTGCTCCGTATGCGCCGCATGTTGTGGAGGAATTGTGGGAGCAACTAGGAAATACAACATTGGTTTGTCATACTGCATGGCCAGAGTTTGACGAAGCGCAAACAAAACAAGCAACTACTTCTATCGTTGTGCAGGTAAATGGCAAGGTGCGCGGAGAAATTGCAGTGGCTACAGATGCATCGCAAGACGAAGTAGAAAAAATGGCGCGAGCAGTTGAAAATGTTTCAAAATATTTAGAGGCAGGGCAAGTAAGGAAGGTTATTTACGTTCCAAATCGTCTGATCAATTTTGTTTGTTCGTAGAGGCTTTTAAGGGGCGCCTCCGTGGTATGATGTATAAATATGCCTATACATCGAGCTGGGATAAAGATACGAAGGAAAGTTCGCCCGTTTGCGTGGCTTTTTGAGCTGGCTCGTATAACAGGAATTGTTGCCTTACTCGTTGTTTTTGTTATAGGTGGGTATCGGTACTTGTTTCGTTCTTCTGCTGTTGTAGCGTTGCAGTTTACGCAGCATGTTGTCGGAGATTCTGGTGCGGCTGTTGGTGTGCTTGGTGTTGCAGTTGCTGATATGCAGCGAGATGGAAGAAGGGATATTATAACTGCTGGAAAAAATGGAGTGCGTGTGTATATCCAGCAGTCAAACGGGACATTTCAAGAAAAAATTATCGATGATATAAAAGCTGGGCGTGTTATTGTGCAAGATTTTGATAAGGATGGGTTGCCGGATATGTTGGTTAATGCCGACCATAATCCTGGAATTAGGTTGTACATGAATAACGGAGATGCAGAGTTTACAAAAACATGGCTCGGCTCAGGAACGGGGACGGCGATTGCTGTTGGGGATATTGATGGCGATGGTGCGAAAGACTTTGTAAGCTCAACCCTTCAAGGTGATAAATATGTGCTGGAGCGATGGATGAACAACGGATCCGGGACATTTGCCGCAACAACGTTGTCGGCAGATTCGGGGGTAAAGGCTATTGCAATTGCAGATATCAATGGAAACCACTACAACGATATTATTATTGGTGGGAGCCGGGGGCTTCAGCATTACGATACGGGGAATGGTGCTACATGGAATCGTGAAGATATAGATGATTCATTACAAAACGGATTTACCTCTATTGCGACGGGGGATGTTAATGGCGATGGCGGAACGGACATTGTTGTTGCGGATCAGTCAACGAATTCTATTTTATACTATCGACACATTCAGCACTCTGCTTTTGATCGTCTTGAGGTTGCAACGGATATAGACGCAACCACTGTGCAGGTTGTTGATTTTAATGAGGACGGAAATACCGATATTGTTGTGTCTGCCCAGGACGATAATAGCGTGTATTGGTACGAAGGGAATGGGGAGGATGCCTTCGCTGAAAATGTTATTGCAACAAATCTTCAAAGCGTATTCGGAGTTGCTGTGTCTGATGTTGATGGAGATGGGGATTATGATTTTGTTGCAGGGGATCATTTTAGGGGCACGGTGTATTGGTATGAACGTACCCACGCAAAGCCAACGGCATCTAATGCCTCCGCGATTGCTCAAATGACCGATGGAACTGGGCGTATTGTATTTACGACCGATGTTGTGCAGGAAGATTCTTTCCCAACAAATTTACGAGTAGAGTATTCTACTGATAGCAAAAGTTGGTACAAGGCATATCTGTCGAGCGTTACAGCGGATACAGGAAAGGTAGATGTAAATTTTGATAATCCATACCAAATTGGAATGACGAATGCTATTGATACGGACACAAATGATTCAGTAAAACTTACGATTGTGTGGGATACAAAGTCTACAAAAAATTTAGGAAGCCCAATTGTATCCGATACTTCAAATGTTAAAATACGTCTTATTCCAAGAGATTCTGTAGGACTTGGGAATGCTGTTACAAGTACGGCATTTCGAATTGATAATAGTGCGCCAAAGATTAGCGGTTCATTGAAGGCAGCAAATACATCGGAAAGCGGATCGGTTGAGCTAACCTGGAACAAGCCGGACGATGGTTCTTCGTTTGATTATCGAGTGTATTACGGTACGGATTCCAATAAAGTAAAAAATCAAGATTCTGACGCATGGGATGATTCCAATGATTCCGCATTGAATGAGGGTGATACTACTTCAACAACAATTACGGGGCTTTCTGCGGGCGATACAGTAACGTTTAAATTAGTTGCAAAAGATTCCTATGGGAATGAGGTGGCATGGCCTTCGGTCTCTACTCTTATTAGCACAAGTACATCCTCGACCGCTGAGGCGACTGTTGATCCGTTTGCGGCTCCGAGTCCTACTCCAACCTTTGATCCAAACGCAACTCCTACCCCAGCGCCCATTGATGACATTATTGGGGGTATTGAATCCCCAACTCCGAGCCCGACACCTATCCCTACGATTGATGCTCGCCCACCCGTTGCTGATGCGGGGCCAAATCAAACCGTGAACCCTTCTTCTCTTGTTATTCTGGACGGGTCAGCCTCAAGTGATGTAAATGGCGATACGTTGTCGTATTCATGGACGCAGCTTTCTGGTCCAAGGGTTGAGCTGCTATCTGACCGCACTGCAAATCCGTCCTTCTCTGCTGGCACTGATGGTGGCTCATATATATTTCAGCTAACGGTGAAAAATTCCGTAGGAGCTTCTGCTATTGATTTGGTGACTATAGGAGTAAAGCCTTTGCCTGCGGTATCTGCGGCCCCTATTGTGTCTGCGACGCCGCTTGTTGTTGAGGGCGCCCTTCCGACCCCTGTTATACAGTCTCAGGCACCTTCCGCTGCTGGGTTGCGAGTCCTTGTATCGAGCAATATCGTGTTCCTTATTCTTTCCTTACTCGTGACAAGTATTACAATTCTTCATCGTGCAATTAGGGGCTCTTCTAGCAACTCGAATGCAGCAGCATTGCTTTCCGCGTCTCGAGTGCCAAGTGGACACGTTGTGCACTATAGGACCGGCATGCCAATTGCAGGGGCACAGGTAATGATTTATGGCGCAGATGGAAAGTTACGCTCAACTCAAAGTACGAATGAGAGGGGAGAGTTTCCCTCTACCCTTCCTGCTGGAGAATACACTATAGGTACACATGCTCCTGGGTTTATATCTGCAACAAGCGCTGCGTCATCTATTACGTTATCGAGCGGAATTGTGTACACAGGAGGCAAGGTTACTGTCACAGATGAGAATAGTCCACTGACGCTTGTGATTCCGATGAAGCCTGCTCGCGAAGAAGTGAGCTCAAGTAAAATGAATATGATTGTACTGTGGCAGACGATCGAAAGGTTTGTTTCAGTTATCTCTTGGCCAGTACTTATTGTTGGAGCGCTTGTGAATACTTCCCTGGTGTTTTTAAGTCCTGGATTTTCCTATCTTGGGATAGAAGTTTTGTATGTAGTAATTATTATTGTCAAAGTTGCACTTGAAGTTCACACGGGACCTGCGTATGGGCTTGTTCGAAATGCTGTTACACATGTGCCCCTTGATTTGGCAATTGTTCGATTATTTGATCAGAAAACAAATCGATTAGTTATGACAAGGATTGCAAATGCAGAAGGCAAATTCTTTGCGCTCCCTTCTTCTGGAACATATATGATTTCTGTAACGAAAGAGGGGTATGCTCCGTTTACTCGGGATCATGTTGTTATTGATTCGGGGACGAACTCACTTGTGCAAATTACGGCAGATTTAATGCCACTGGTTCCTGTGGCCGCCCAGCTGCATCCGAATGTGAAGGCCGGCCTTATTTAGAGGAAGGGCTGGAATTTTTTATCCAAAAATGCTACAACCATACCTATGCAAGCAATTATTCTAATGGCGGGGAAGGGCACCCGCATGGCAAAATACTATGAAGGCCCAAAACAATTACTGCCCGTAGCCGGCAAACCAGTGGTGCATTATCTATTAGATAGTCTGCCAGAAGAGGTTACAGAACTTATTTTTATTGTGGGTGGTCCCCACGAAGCAAAAATCCGAGAGCACTTTGCAAGCTCGGAATATAACGGTCGACCAATTATCTTTGTTCGCCAAGATGAGCAGCTCGGGCTTCCTCATGCGTTTGGCATGGCAAAAGAGTTTATTAAAGATAAATGGCTTGGGAGCGTAGGGGATGATATTTTTGATCCATCCGCAATTGCTGCCCTTGTGCGAGAAGATCTCGCGCTTCTTTCCTCTCGAGTTCCAAATCCCGAGACGTTTGGGGTACTTGTAACGGACGAAGAAGGAAACCTTGTGCGTGCGGTAGAAAAGCCACAAGAGTTTGTGTCTGACCTTGTGTGGACGGGCGCTATGGTTATGGATAAGTCATTCTTTGAAGTAAAAACAGAGCTGTCTGCTCGCGGAGAATACGAAACTCCAGACGTATGGACAAAGCTCGTACAAGAGCAGGGAAAGAAAATTAAGGTTGTTACATCTTCCTATTGGTTCCCTATTAACGACAAGCCACAGCTTGAAGCGGCAGAGGCAAAAATAAAAGAAATGGGATTAGCGTAAGAATTACGCAAGCAAATAAAAAACCGGGCGTATCGCCCGGTTTTTGTTTTATCCTCGTCCTACGCTCTTGTAGGTAAAGCCGAGGTCCTTCATTTCTTTCGGATCGAACATGTTTCGACCATCAATGATGATTGGATTTTTTAGGCTTGATTTTACTTCATCCCAGTTCGGGGTTTTGAATTCATCCCAGTCGGTAACAATCACAAGTGCATCTGCGCCCTTGAGTGCTTCTTCTTTTGAGGATACATATTCTACTTTATCTCCAAGTACGGCACGCGCTGTTTCTTGTGCTTCAGGGTCATATGCGCGAACAGTAGCTCCGTCTTTATGGAGCTGTTCTACAATCGTAATAGAAGGCGCATTACGCATGTCGTCGGTATTTGCCTTAAACGCAAGTCCCCATAATGCAATTGTCTTTCCTTTCGTAACCCATAACGCTTCTTCTATTTTTTGAATGAAGAGTGAGCGCATGTCTTCGTTGATTTTCTCTACTTCTTTGAGTAGGTCAAAGTTGTATCCGAGTTCTTCAGCAATAGTGATAAACGCAGATACGTCTTTCGGGAAGCAGGAGCCACCGTATCCGATACCGGCTTTCAAGAATGATTTGCCAATACGTTCATCGAGCCCCATTCCATACGTAACTTGGTCGATGTTTGCTCCAGAGAGTTCACAAATTCGTGCAAGTGCGTTCGCAAACGAGATTTTCATTGCGAGGAATGAGTTACTTGCGTGCTTAATGAGTTCTGCGCTATTGATGTTTGTTTCAATAAACGGCGCATTCAGTGGTGCGTAAATTTCTTTCATGATTGTTGCTGCGCGTTCACCTTCAACACCAACTACTACGCGATCTGGTTTCATAAAATCTTCAATCGCAGAACCTTCTCGCAAAAATTCCGGGTTGCTTACTACATCAAATTCAATTCCGTGTGGATTGTATTGGGCAATAACCTGCATAACCCGTTCACCTGTTTTCACAGGAACGGTGCTCTTGTCTACGATTACTTTGTATTCTGTTGCCACTTCAGCGATTTCTTTTGCAGCTGCTGCTACGTACGACAAGTCTGCTCGTCCGTTTGGAAGTGGAGGAGTGTTTACGGCAATAAAGATAACCTGTGATGCGTCTGTTGCTTCCTTGAGGCTGGTAGTAAACGAAAGGCGCCCAGCTGCAACATTCTTCTTTACCAAGTCTTCGAGCCCTGGTTCGTAAATAGGAATATGCCCATTTTTGAGCTTTTCAATTTTTTCTGGATTATTGTCTACCAGTACGACGGTATGACCAATTTCTGCAAGACATGTTCCTGATACCAGGCCCACGTATCCTGCTCCTATAAATGCGAGGTTATGAGTAGTTTGTGACATAGGGTCTTTATACATAATCTTGCCCATATTGTCTATGGTTTATATCCGAATGGTGGTTTTGTTTCTCTTAATAAGATTGTCTTGTTCAAGGGAGTGGAGGATTTCTTCTGGAGAGAAGTCTCGTTCGTCTTTCCGGAGGGCATCTTCAAGAAAATCAAGCATTTCGTGTGCTGAAATAGCCTGCTTTTCTTGGGCGAGCAATAGTTTTAATGCTTTTGCTCGGTACGACCGGAACGATCCTTCAAATTTGCTTTGCTTTGTATAGTGCCGGCTTTTTCGGTTTATCTTTTTATCAGTCAGTACCAGTGCTCCATAATCAAACAGCGCCCAATGCCAATGTCGTGGATCCTGTTTCCATACTGCCTTTTGTGCAATTGCCAAAATCTCTTTGTCTGAAACATCTGTTTTATCTTGAAAAAAGAAATGGATATATACTCTTCGAATGTTGGTATCAACAAACGCTTCGGTATTCCCAAACGCAAAACAAGAAATCGCTCCAGCAGTGTATGGCCCAATTCCGGGAAGGGAACGGAGTGTGGCAGTGTCTTTGGGAAATTTTCCCTTATATTGTGTTGTTATTGTTTTGCATGCTTCTTTTAAAAACCGCGCCCTACGCCAATAACCCAAACCTGACCATACTTTAAGCAACTGTGCATCTTTTGATTGAGCCAGCGCCTTCGGTGTTGGAAATGCTCGCAAAAATTCTTTGTATTTTGGAAGTACGCGAGATACCTGTGTTTGTTGGAGCATAATTTCCGAAACCATAATCCGGTACGGATTGTTCGTATTCCGCCATGGCAAATCCCGCTTATTTTCCTTGTACCAATCTAAAATCGTTTTCTGAAATTTGGGGATAGTCATGAATGTATAGTATAAGAGCTTTGCTTCTAATAAACTTGACAAAATTATATTTATCTGCTAAATGTATTTACGGCTGGATATTCAATGTATATTCAGGACAAAAAGTTCCTTTGATCGGAGGTGGCATATGTCTGTTGCAGAGTATATTAGAGGCTACCTTGGAATAAGCATTGTGCTTCTCGTTTGGGGAGTCTGCTTTCTCCAGGCGGTTCGGAATCATCTGAAGGGAAGGCACAGGCTATATAAGGCCTGGAAGAGTAGGAGGGCGATTGTCGAGGGGGCTTCATTCTCGGAGTTCCTACGGAACCGTGAACTCCTGATGGCTAAGTATCGCTATGGTCCCTAATGAGGACCATCGCAATCTGCGGCTAAGTATCACGATGTGATACGAGGCCGCATATTTTTTATTCAAAATAAATTTTCTTACAAGATTATGGTGCCGGAGGAGGGACTTGAACCCTCAAGGTCTTGCGACCAACGGATTTTGAGTCCGTCGCGTATGCCAATTCCGCCACTCCGGCATAGTTCATACTTTATAT
>JBPOIM010000038.1:0-3819 GCA_052034485.1 Candidatus Anderseniibacteriota bacterium
AGAAGGGCAGCGTGTTCATGAAAGAATTGGGAAACTGCTATCTGGTACAAAGCTTTCTGTATACGTATATGGCGATGCGTATAAAGAAGATATACTCCGCGGGCTTGGGAAAAATCCTGCCGCAACAGTTACGTGGCATACCGATGCAAAGCAATTAGTATCTGCGGTAACGGAAAACATTTCAAAAACATCAATAATTGTATTAGAAGGCAGAGTGCCAGCACTTCTTCGTGAGCAACTTCTATGAAGCGGCCTATTGCTATATCTCTTTCCCCTAATACGTCTCCTGCAGATGTACGCTTGGCAGGAAAATTATTATTTTTACATTCATATTGGAAAAATCCTGCAGCGCTTTCGCGAGCAGCAGAACGCCTGGCTCCGTATTTCCCAGGGCGGTTCCTCTCATTTGCATCATCTGGTAGGCAGGCACTGTATGACCTCCTGCGTGTATATGGAATTGGCACCGGCGATGAAGTAATTATTCAGGCGTTTACGTGTATTGCAGTTCCAGAACCACTTCTTTGGCTTGGAATAAAGCCCGTGTATGCCGATGTAGCTGAAGGCTCATATAGCGTTGATCTAGAAGATGTGAAGAAAAAGATTACGCCAAAAACAAAAGCAATTATTGTGCAGCACACGTTTGGTATCCCCGGGCCGATAGAAGAAATTGTTGCGCTGGCACAGCAGAACGGCATTGTCGTTATTGAAGATTGTGCGCATGCGCTTGGCGGAATGCTCAATGGTAAACATCTTGGAACATTTGGCGATGCTGCCATCGCAAGTTTTGGTCGCGACAAGTGCGTATCTTCGGTGTTTGGCGGAGCCGTTATTCTCAAGGACAAAAACAAACTCCATGAATTGCAGCAGCTGCAGCGCTCTCGAAAGCTTCCTCCTGCATCATGGGTTGCACAGCAATTATTGCATCCAGTTATATTTTCAATTGTGCTTCCGCTATATTTTACAGCCGGAATCGGAAAAGCATTGCTGGTAGTAGCGCAAAAGGTAGGACTGTTGAGCCGTGCGGTGGAATACAAAGAGCGTATTGGCTCTCGTCCGGTTCATATTGACCATGCATACTCCCCCGCACTCGCATTGCTTTTAGGGCAGCAGCTTGAAAAGTTGCCGCATATGGTAAAACGTCGTCGAGAAATTGCTCGGCGTTACCAAGAAGAAATACATGCTCTGTCGGAACAAGAAAAAGCTCCCCATGCAGATGCTGCGTGGCTTCGCTTCCCGCTTCGCACTCCTCATGCAAAAGCAATTCTTCAAGATGCGCGTGCAAAGGGTATGCTGCTTGGCGATTGGTATGATGCTCCTCTTGTTCCCGCTACGTCATACATGAAAGCATTCGAATACACTGAAGGGTCATGCCCGCGCGCAGAAGCTGCCTCAAAAGAGATAATCAATTTGCCAACCTATGCCGCTCTCACTGATACTCAAGTTACAACGATTATTGATTTTATGAACAGCTATGGAAATTCGAGAAATTGATACAAAGGAACAGTGGGATGCGTTTGTTTTAGATCAGCATCCAAATACATTTTTGCAATCGTGGGAATGGAAGCGTGTTCAGGAGCAAGATGGCGAAAAGGTATACATGCTTGGGTTTTATGATGCAGGCGAGCTTGTTGCATGCGCCCTGCTCATCTTGGTACACGCGCGCAGAGGCGCACACTACTTGTGCCCACATGGCCCGCTCGGAGGAGATGCTGATACGGATGTGATACAAGAGCTTATTTCCTTTTGTAAGAACCATGCCGCGGAAGATGGCGCAGTGGCGCTTCGTATTGCTCCGCTGTTTATAAACGATGAAACAAATCAGAATACATTCCGTTCGCTCGGCTTTCGCCCATCGCCGATGCACGTGCACGCAGAGCTCACGTGGGTGCTCGATATAACAGCAACGGAAGAAGAGCTCCTTCGTGGTATGCGGAAAACAACGCGCCATGCAATTAAAAAAGCAACCCAAGAAGGTGTAGGGGTAGAAATTACAACAGATCCAAATGCGCTGGAGAGGTTTTGGCCACTGTATAAGCAAACAGAAACCAGGCATAACTTTGTTTCGTTCAAAAAAGAATTTATTGCATCGCAAGTAAAAGAGTTCGGAAGTTCAAATAAAATGTATTTCGCAATTGCTACGTACCAAGGTAAAGATGTTGCTGCAGCATTACTCTTTCAATTTGCCGACACCGTATTTTATTACCATGGCGCATCAGTAAAAATGCCTTCAAATATTTCACCGGCACAGCTTCTTCAATTTGAAGCTATCAAGGAAGCAAAGCGCAGAGGCGCAACGCGGTATAACTTTTGGGGCATAGCTCGGGACGATCAAAAAAAACACCCGTTTGCAGGCATCACCGTATTTAAAAAAGGCTTTGGTGGTTACGCAATGGATTATCTGCATGCACAAGACTACGTACTGTCGTGGAAATACTGGACGCTGTGGGGTATTGAAATGTACCGCAAAAAGAAACGCGGATTTTAAATAAAAAAAGCGGCAGGGTGTTTCATTTTGTAGTGAAACATCTGCCGCGTAAGGTACGAATTCATGCCGGGGTCTTCTCCTCCTCGGGAACAAGAAAGGGGGAATCTGCTGGAAGGTTATTCAAGATGTAGTTGTACATCTTGCCAACCGTCTCGAGTCTTTCGGACCAATCCTTGTTTCCCCGCATGGAAGTCGGCTGCTCGACATCAATGCCAAACTGTTTCCTGATCGCGAACACCAATTCAAGCGCCATGGTGGAATCACATTTCAGGTCGTCTTTGAGGGTTGTTTCCAGGAGAATTTCTTCGCTCGGGGCACCAAGTATTTCCAGAAGAATCTCTTCCAGGGCACTCATTATTTTTCGATTGATCTGCATAGGCTAAATGCCTCCTTCCTGTCTGGGTGTTTTAAAAAAACAATCAAAAGCACGCTGATTCCAATCTACTCTAAAAAGAGAAAAATGTCAATAACTGCGATATTTATGCGAAAATAAAAACGGACGCTCTCTTTTTAAATAAGAGTTCGTCCGTGAGGATTCGCTTAGTAACGCAGGTCCGCAAACCTTCCTTCCACTTTTGTCAGTTCGGCCTGAAGGTCGATAACGGCATAATGAGTCGGAAGGAGTCGCCTTCTTCCAACTTGCAAGCATTTCTTTGCTTGCTCGTACAGCTGCTGTCGACCTGCTCCCATGGCATCCAGTAATCCAATAAACTTGAGTTTGTACTTCAGTGCCTTGCACATGATCAGAATTGGTCCGCAGCCAGCATTATCCAGCTGCTTCAACACTTCCATCCACGCTTCGTGTGGATTCTTCGCAAAGAGCTCGGTATTGGTGTAGGAGACTTTTTCAATTAAGGCACGTACGCTTGCTCCAAATTCTTTCTCTACCTCTTCTGGAGTCATGACGTTTTCGTTCAATACTTCATGGAGAAAACCCGCAGCCACAACCTGCGGTGACTCGTTTCGAAGCCAAAGCTCTGTACCGACGCAATTTCCTTGAAATTCAATTGGGGTACCATTTGATCGAAGGTCTTTCCCCGAAAAGAGTATTCCAAGACGATGAAAAGCTTTTCTTGCAATTTCGTTTTGAGTTGTAAAGGGCGATTCCAGTAACGAAGTACTCATGCGTTCTACCTCCTCATCTGTTCTGCCTCGCGTATTGTGTTCAGGTCCGCGCTTTCCTGGTATAGAAAATATTTCTCAAAAAAGCAAATTAAAACGAGCCGCACATTATAAAACGTGGGGCTCGTGGGGGGGGGTGCTAGGACAGGGCCTTAGAGGTTTCGATGGTAGTCTGTAAGTAGATGACTGCCTGTTGATTTGCGACGAGAATG
>JBPOIM010000005.1:0-15772 GCA_052034485.1 Candidatus Anderseniibacteriota bacterium
CTCGACAATACATACCAGCGGCCCCTGTGCTAACAATTCTTATGTTTGGGTTGGGCGGTCTTTCGTTCTATCTTCTTCTTTCAAATATTGTGGCGGGCGCCGGAAAAGCAAAGGTTGCGCTGTACACAACTGGTGTGATGATTGTTATTAGCGCAATACTGGGATCGTTTTTAATACCACGATTTGGATTAGTTGGTGCTGCGTGGCAAACAACTATAGCCGGGTCAATTGGATTAGCAATTCTCGCACTATACACATTTCGAGCGTTTGAGATTCCATATCCTATCAAAAGCACAATTCACATTATTGTCGCCAGTATTGTAATGATCGCACCTACCTATGTATGGAAGGCTGGATCATTCATGCTTCCAGTTCAGTATGTTGTGCTTGGATGTGTGTATATCGCAATGTTATGGGCGTTTGGAGAAATACGAAAGAAAGATATTCGCATGCTCTCTTCTTTTCGGAAATCCCAAGGACAGTATGGTGAATAAGTATTATCCAGTTATATGGATAGTGCTTTTTGGAATACTGGTTCCTAGTATTTTGTTTGGCCTAGATATGCCAAAACACGGCGCTCGAGAACTTGGAGTGCTTGAGTCTATTTATGGAATTCCATTTCCTGTTCAGGGTGATAAAACTGTTATCAATGAAGAAATGGCACATACTGACCTTTTTCTCCAGGAGAGCGTTTTTGCAAAACGGGCGAATATTACTGTTTCTTTTGACCCCGAACAGCTAACAGTAATCGATCTCGGCGTGCGGGATAATTCTTTTTGGCTAAGTTATATAAAATACCCACTGTATCAAAAAGGAATAGACCCTATTGGTCCTCAGACAAAAACGCTCACGATTCCACTTACTGCAGCAATTCAAGATACAAATCGTTCTATTGACCTTATGTTTTTTGCAGAACCAACAGCTTCGCCACGATGGAGTATTCAGTCATTTCATGCTACCGTTGAACCGATTATGCCAACAACGGCAGAGGTAAAAAACTTTATTCATGGAATTATTGGTCGCGAGCGACCAATATAATTCTTGTATGCATTCCTTTTTTTCATTTGCCGCATGGTCGTTACTTCTAGCTTCTGGTGTTGTTGCGCTTGCTCGTAATTTCCAGCCGGCGCTTTTTTCTCCTGAAATATTTTTTATACTAGTTATAGCAACTTGCGCCTGCGGCATGTTGGCAATACAAGGAAAACGATATGAATAAAAAATCACTATATTTGTGGGCACCGCTTATATCTCTTGTTGTAATCTGCTGTATTGCGGCTGTGCAGGCAATATTTTCTTATCGCTCTCATATTCCTTATTGGCAGCTATTTAGCATTACGACTATTGTGCTTGTAATTTCTTGGGCGCTATTACGTCTTGCTGGGAGAACGTACCTTGCAGCTCTGTTCGGAGCATGCCTCATCGCTTGTTCTTCTTGGGTGCCATTGTTTTTCATCGCCCCCCCGCATACTGCCGACGAGCAACTTTCTCTTCGTGATGCCTTTGTTGATCCAAATCAGATTAGCGTTTCTCATGCAGCCGGAGGGTATATTGGAGTTCCTGGCGTGTTTTTTGCTATTGTCGGAATAAGCATTTGGATTGGCATGCTTATCCATCGCAGGGACTCTTCCACGAACGTAGATAGTATTGTTGCTGGTATTTTGTGCGTAGCTCTTTTTGTTACGTTTTATCCGAGTTCAGTTGCCTACCCTCGGCTTATTCCTATTGTGGTTATGGGTATCGCTTGGTTTGCTTCGTTGGGGCTGGATAGGACGCAGCGCTTTCTTGGAACTAAAGATGCATTTGCTCAAATACTTATTGGAATTCTTGTTGTTATCTCTATCGCCGATATTATGCATATCGCAGCGAGAACATTGATGTACGGACTCGGAGTATGAGTAATCAAGAACTTCAAAGTACGGCAAAGAAAGCAGGTATTATAGGATTCTCTGCTTTTATAGGCTCAATAGCAGGATTTTTCCTCCAGCTTCTTGTTGCGTACTATTTTGGCGCTACTGGGTCTACTGATGCGTTCTTTATGGCTCAATCCACATCGGAATTGCTTGGGAAGTTATTAATGGGCGGATCAATTACTGCAGTATTTATTCCACTATTTGTCCATCGACTCACTCAGAAAGATGCTACCGGTGCATGGGACCTAGGAATGAACATTGTGAACATTATGGCGCTTGCGTATGTACTTCTAATCCTAGTCATTTGGATGTTTGCAGCACCTTTTGTTCATATTATTGCGCCTGGATTTTCTGGAGATACCTACACTCTTACTGTTTCCCTATTAAAAATACTTCTTCCATCTTTCCTCTTTCTATTCTTGGTTGAATTTGCAACATCCATGTTGCACTCATTTAAAGAATTTACCCTTCCCGCGTTATTACGAATTGTCGCCCCAACTGTTTCTATCATAAGTATTCTTTTACTTGTGCGCTCTGTGGGAATTTATGCTCTCGCAATTGGTGTTGTTGCTGGTTCTGTTGTTCAGCTTGGTATTTTGGTGTTTGGCCTTGTGAGACGAGGGATGAAGTATCGGTTCTTCATTAACATAAAAGATCCTTCATTAAAAAGTTTAGCCCATCTTGTGTACCCCTTTATTTTTTCCGTACTCGTCACTCAGGGGGCCGGCATCGTATACCGGATTCTCGTGTCCCCATTAGCAGAAGGAAGCTTGTCGGCACTAAAATATGCAGAAAAAATCACACAACTTATTACTATTATTTTCTTGAATTCTGTAACCCTTGTTATCTATCCCCTCTTATCAGAAAAGGCGAGCCTTGATGATCGCGTGGGTATTCGAGAAACCATCGGGAGTTCCATGCGTCTTATTGTATTTATAACATTGCCGCTTACACTGGCGGTTGCAATACTGCGACAAGATATTGTTTCTTTTCTATATGAACGAGGGTCATTTTCCGCACAAGACGCTGCCTTCACGAGCCTTGCGTTGCTCTATCTTGTTCTTGGTCTTACAACGACTGGGATTAGCTCTATATTAGGACACGCTGTTCTTGCGCTCCAAGAAACCCGTGCAGCCGTTGCTATTACAATTTCATCCCAAGCGGTTGCTATTGCCCTCTTCCTTCTTCTTGTTCCGGCTATGGGATTTTCCGGGTTAGCGCTGGCCTCTTCTCTTGTGCCAATCTCTGCCGCCTTGTTGTACTATTTGTACCTTACTCGGTTCGTATCTCATCTTTCGCGGATATTTTTTCATCCCGTATATGTAAAAATTATATTCTTATCCGTGCTATCGTCCGTAACTATTTGGAGGGTTGCGCAATTTTCTTTCCCTCCAATTTTAAATATTGTAATTCCTCTTACGGTCGGAAGCTTACTGTACGTAGGGTTGTCATATGCGTTTAAAATAGAAGAAATGCATCAGATTACACAAATCGTAACAAGCAAATTTATAAAACAGAAAACAGTATGAAATTTGCTGTTGTAGAGTACTCTAGTAAAACAAGAAAAATTTGGAAGCACACCCAAGAGCGACCAAATTACCTATGTGATCCCATTCGAGAAATAGATCCTACAAGTTTCGGATGCTATGTATCTGCGCTTGAAGGCGAACATATCCCCCTCACATCATTAATTATTGGTGACCAAGTCCCTCTTATTACGACATTTTTTCGCAAAGTACAGAAACGGCTTTCTGGGAAATGGACAACACTATACGATATTTCTTATCTAAAAAAATTTGATGCGCTTCTTGTCGTGTATCAAATGCAGGATGGTCATGAGCTAGTAACATTCTTGCGTAAGCTAAAAAAAGAACACCCGAGTTGCGTGATTATCGGAGTTCCTACCCAGCCATATGGGATATTGCATGATTACTGGAATACACATCCTGGGGCAAAACAAGAAATTCAAGACTTCATAAAACGCTGTGATGTATTTTTAACAATCGTAAAGCGTACGTTGTCTGTATGGTCAAATATGTCTTCTGTAAAAACAATATATCTCCCACAACCATACCCAGTTGATTACGCTTCCCTTCTTTTTAAGTCTCGGGAAAAGAAAAGCAATATTATTTTTGTTGCAGGGGTAACCGGGCGAGACGAAATTACAAAAGGGCAAATTGTTGCACGGCACCTTCAAAAAATATTTCCTAAATATCGTATTCAAATGGCTGAAGTGCCCGGTATGGAGCTTGATGTGAAAAATCTTGAGGGTACGACATATGACATTATTCCTTTTCAGCCTTGGCAGGAGCACCTCGCAATGCTTTCGAAAGTCGCCCTGGTGATAAATACTGACTATACACAAACTCGAGGGCGGGTGCAGGTTGATTGCGCTGCCGTTGGAACGGTCAGTATTGGGGCGAATTCTGACGGGCAAGATGATCTATTTCCGAAATTGCGTGCAGAACGAGAAACCACTGTAGACCAACTAGTTCTTCAGGGAAAACAGCTTTTGTCTGATGTGTCGTATTACAATGAGATTGTACGAACTGCGAAAGAGCGGCTTGAACAGTATGGTTATCTTGAAAGTAAGAACCGCATGGAGACCCTTATTACTCAAATACGGCAAGAAAAAAAGTAATATGAAAAACATTCTTGTTCGACATGTTGGAAATATGGGCGACCTTGTATTTTTTGTCCCCCCTATTTTGGAAACAGTAAAGCGAAAGCATCCAGAGTCTCACATCACCCTTGTTACCGCTTGGGGGTTTAAAGATAAAAGGACAGGATGGGGCAAGAGGAATCAAGATGGTTTTTGCATTGCCCTTATGGCGACAAATCCTCACATTGACCAGTTAATACACTACCATGATACGAAAACTGTCCTTGATGGATCTATGTGCATTGAAGAAGGTGTTGCTTATCCTACGTGGAGTAAGACGTATTATGAAAAACAAAAGGCGTCAGGATTGTATGATGCGGTATTTGAGCTTGATATTGGCATTGGGCAGGATGAGAACCCAATAAAACGTCTGTATGAGCACGTTGGAATGCCAGAGGAATCGTATGCAAATTATAAAATATATTTTACAGAAAAAGATTTAGAGGTTGCGAAAAGTGTAATAGAAAATTTTCCACGTCCTAGAATTGTGCTTCTTGAAAGTATCGAGGGTACAACAACTCGAGGGTGGGACCCAGGGAAAATTCCAGAACTTGAAAGTCGTATTGAAGCAAGGTATGGGCAAAGACCCCTATGGTTTGGTGCAAAGTTTGCACATCAATACAATGGGCGCCCTCTTACCCTTCGTGAAAATATTGCAACACTCTCCTATTGTGATGTAGGGATCGGAGTCCTGTCTGGGCCATTACACTTTGCAGCAGCGGTGGGCCTTCCTACGTTGACGCTTTTTTGTGATCAGCCATTATATCGTGCGGCGCCAGAATTTTTCTTGAATCAGTATATTTCGCAAGGCGAGAAAAAGCACCGTACGGTTCTGGGGCCCAGCGGCCCAGTTTATACGTTTTTAAAAGAGGGCGCTACAAAAAACAACCTAACTCCGTCGCAGTGGGCTTCACAGGGATACGAGGATTGGACTAATCCTGGGCGACAGTCTACGAAAAGCTGTCTTTCCGTTATTACAGTCGACGAGGTGATGACAGCCCTTGCGGATATGGTGCATACTTAAACAATAATTCTATGAAATCACCCTGGGTAGTCATTCCTACATATAACGAAAAAGGCAATATTGAGCACCTTATTAAGGATATTTTTTCTCTTTCTGTAGAGAATATTCATGTTCTTATCGTTGATGATAACTCGCCAGATGGAACCGCCGAAATTGTGCGAAATTTGCAAACGAAGAACGAAGGACTCCACCTGCTTGTACGCGAAGAGAAGCAAGGCCTTGGGCCAGCATATATTGCAGGATTTTCTTATGCGCTTGGCCATGGGGCTGACGCCATTGTCCAAATGGATGCAGATTTTTCCCATGACCCGCATGACATACCTAGACTTCTTCACGGACTACAAAATGCAGACCTTGTGATTGGGTCACGGTATTCTCATGGCATTAGTGTAATTAACTGGCCTCTTGGCAGGTTATTAATCAGTGTATTTGGAAATGTATACTCGAGTATTGTTACGGGAATGCCTTACAAAGATGTGACTGGAGGATTTAAGGCTTGGAAAGCAGAAACGTTACAAACTATTGATATACAGAATGTTCATGCTGACGGGTATGGCTTTCAAATAGCAATGAACCATCGAGCATGGAAACAAAAAAAGACAATTATTGAAATCCCAATCATATTTACGGAACGTAGAGAAGGTCAGTCAAAGATGAGTAAAGCAATTATTCGTGAAGCGCTACTTCTAGTTTGGAAGCTTCGACTCTTTGGATAGATTTACGATGAAGAACATTCGAACTATCGCTACGCTCGCACTCGTTGCGCTTATTCCTGTTGCTCCCCTGCTTTTTGGTTTCTTTTTTGCAACCGGCGATACGCGAGATGTGTTCATTCCCCTTGAGATGTTTTTTCATGCTCAGGAGGTAGCATTAAGTATTCCGGCATGGAATCCAGCGGTCTCTTTTGGGTTTCCTGTTATTGCGGCAGCTCAAATCGGATTTTTTTACCCTCCGCTTTTTTTGGCGCGCATTCTTCCTATTTGGCTTGAACTTCCAATTATAGTTCCTTTACATATCGTAGCTTCTGCCGTAGGAATGTTCTTTTTTGCGCGAAGGCTCTCTCGCTCTGTGCCCGCCTCATTTCTTGCTGCTATTTCTTTTTCTTTATCACAAGCAGTATTCCAACACGTAACCCATTTAAATATTTTTCTTGCGGTGGCTTGGACTCCATGGCAAATGATCGCAGTTGATGTTCTATTTCGAAGAAAGGTTTTATCTGGGAAAAGTATCGCGACGCTTATTCCCCTATTTGGAATACCGTTTTTAATAGGACAAATTCAAGTTCCGCTTTTAAGTATGGCAAGCGCGCTCTTGTATGGAGCGTATATTCGGCAAAAAGAAAGATACGCTTGGGTAATGCCAACCCTTATTCTTGGTATCGCGGTATTTTTATTCGCGGCAGTGCAGTTATTTCCAACATTTGAACTAGCTCGTCTTTCAAGCCGAGGTACTTCGGGAGGATTCGATATTGTTCGAGCAAATCAGCACAGCTATCCTCTCTACCACATGCCCACAGTGCTCTTTCCTCGATTCTATGGAAACGATTCTACCTATTGGGGAAAGCGTCTTGAAATAGAATATGGGTCATATATTGGTGTTATACCCCTCTTTTTTGCTGCATGGGCAACAATATCCTTCTTTAAAAAGAAGGGCTCTTCAAGTGGGTTGTTTTTCGTGTGGCTACTCTTAGGAGCTTTCCTTCTTTCGCTCGGAGGACTGTCGCCTATTCGACTTCTTGGAATTGAGCCCTCTCTTTGGATATTTTCTGCTCCGGCGCGATACATGATATTTGGTACGTTCGCGGCGTGCATATTAGCAGCATACGGATTTGATTTGGCAACAGAGAATACAAAAAGTATAGTAAATCTTTCGAGGAAATGGGCATTAAGTATTGTTGTGGCACTGCTTTTAGTTAATATTGCTCTTTTGTATGGAGACTCAACTCTTTCGGCAATGCAGCATGCTGGGAAAATCTCACTGCACGCACAAGAAAAGCTCACATCAATGCTCTCATCTGCCCGTATGAGTAGCATTTCTCTTCTTTCTCCGTTTTCCTATATTCCGATTGTTTCTTTTGTGCTGCTCCCAGTATTTCTGCGCAAGAAGAAGCTATACGCTATTGTTGCACTTGCGTGCGTCGATCTTGTACTTATCGCATCCACAACATCTCCGCTTGTGCATTGGAAAGATGTTCTTAGCTCTCCGGAGACCATATCTCAACTCCCCCTAGAAGTGACAGACCATAGCTCTCGCGTCTATTCCATAACTAATGGTGGTGATACGGGGGCATATTTTACAGACCCGTCCTCTCGCGCTAACGCAGCTATTCGTACTCTTCAAAAAAATCTTCTTGTGCCTATGGTATCTTCACAATTTGATATATATGGAACCCAGTGGCCAGCATCTCTGGATCTCGCTGAGCAAGAGAGCGTATTGGAACAGCTACGCCCCAATGGTACTCATACTATCGAGAATACCTCTCTTGCCCAGCAACTTTCTATTGGGGCCGCACTCGCGCCAGGAAACAGCGACTCTGTTACGGTAACTCACTATGATCCAGCTCCTCGCGTTGAGCGGGTAGGAGGAATTGCAAATATTATTTCCGAACATCCAATGCAGATTACTATTCATACCCAAGCGAAAGATGCTTCAGACCTTATCGTTCGGGACACGTTTTATCCGGGTTGGCATGCGTACGTGGATGATGTTGAAATACCAATCGTAAAAGCTCCTCTCTTTTTCCGCACTATGCATATACCCGCAGGAGAGCACACGGTACGCCTATCTTACTCTCCAGTATCGTTATACCTTGGAGGAGCTATAACCTTGATCACAATAGCTGTTTGTGGTATTTTATTAAAAAGAACGAATCGCCTATGAAACTCCTTTTTTCTGTCCCGTCCGGCTATCATCTTAGAGAGTTAGTGCTTCCTCTTCGTTCGCACTTGGAGGCAAATACTGCTATTTCCGAAGTGCATCTTGTAACTCCGGCAGCATCGCAAGCAAATGACATATTTAAAGGATTTGGAGTAAAGTTTCATTTTCACGAAAATCCAAAAGACGACTCCGGGCACAAGGAACTTCTTTCTGCCATCTCTCCGAATGTTGTTATTACTAATACAGTTGGGCACGATGCGCTTGATGAGCCACTCCTTCGAATTGCGCACGAATTGTCAATTGCAACGGTAACTTTTATTGCAAGTTGGGATAACGTCTGGAAAATAGATCGCCTTATTGCTTCAAGGGTGCCAATCTTTGTTGCTGATCGATTTATTGTATGGAACGCCATGATGAAACAGCACCTCATGCGAACTTTTCCAACTGTTACACAAGATAGAATTGCAGTTATTGGTGCGCCGCGCCTTGATTACTTTTCTAAAACTGACCACATCCCTTCAAAGGAAGTGGTTTATTCGTATCTTGGATTTAAGGATACTTCCCGACCTTTTATTCACATTGCAACTACGGAATTATATCCGATGGAATACATTGTTCAGGCATTACGAGAAAACATAGATTCTGGAGCAATTCCACATAATCCGTATCTGTACGCGTCTGTGCATCCGGGGGGGTCAATGGATCGTTATGAAGCTTTCGAAAAATACGGAGTGACTGTGAAGTTTTCTCCTGGCAGAAGAGAAAATGCAACAATACCTTCGTTTAAATATGTTCCAACCGATGAAGATGTCTTTCTCTCTGCAGGCATATTTACGCACGCAGGGCTTTTGGTGAACCATTCATCTACTACCGCATTGGAATCGCTTATAGCAAACGTTCCGGTTATTAATGTACGGTACGGGATGATCCTTGATTGGTGGAATTGGTATCGATCAATGGTGTATCGAGACTTCCAGCAGCATTATGCAGATCTTATATCTGATGACGCAACGTATGTAGTTCGCTCAAAACGAGAGTTTATAGAAGCCGCAAGGGATGCTCTCAATAATCCGTCAGAAAAAAGTGCTGCTCGAGACATTACTGTAGAAAAAATGATTACAACAATAGACGGATCAGCCTCTTCCCAAGTGCTTTCTTTTATTACTCGTATATGAAGACGAGAGGCACAATAAGTTTAGTGTTTGATGATGGATACCAAGAAGTATACGATACCGTTCTACCGCTCCTCGCGCGCTACAATATACGCGGAGTATTTGCTGTCCCCCTTCGTGTAGATATGATTGCGGAACAACCAATTGCTCCACTTACAAAGTGGCAACAAGCGGCAAAAAAACATGGGCATGAAATTGCAGCGCACGGAATTACTCATACAAATATGACAACCCTCTCCTCTTCCGAGCTTACTGACGAGTTGCAAAAACCTGCAAAGGAAATTCCTGCCACGACGCTTGTGTATCCAGGAGGAGCGCGAGATGAATCTGTTATGAATGCTGCAAAAAAATACTACACCGCAGCAAGGAGCGTTATTCGTGGATACGAGACCATTCCCCCTAAAAATGCTATGGCGCTTCGGACAATTAATTTTAGTAAAAGAAATTTCTCTCCTCTTAAGGCAAATATTCATGCTATGCGGGCATTTTTGCAAGATGTGTGGCTTATTGAGACATATCATATGGTAAGCAATAGCGTCTCCCCTCTCACACATTCTGCACTCATAGATGAATTGGAGGCTCACCTTGATTTTATTTCATCGCTCCCAGTACGTATCGCGCCAATTCAGGAGGTAATGAGTACTCTATGAATCTTTCTGTTGTTATTATTGCAAAGAATGAGGAGAACGTTATCGGAGAAGCTATAAAATCCGCGTCCTTCGCACAAGAGGTTATCGTTGTGGATTCACATAGCACAGATCGCACTCTGGACATTGCAAAGCAACATGGGGCAAAAGTATTTCAAAAGCGATGGGAAGGGTACGGCGCACAAAAGAACTATGGTATGGAGCAAGCAACTTCAGAAACTATACTCTTTCTTGATGCAGATGAGCGCATATCCCCAGAACTTCAACAACTTTTATTGAACACCAACGAACCTATCACAAAAGACGTATACTGGATTACCGTAGAAGATATTTTTCTTGGACGTCGCATGAAGCATTTAGTAGGACATAATCCTCGTCTTGTTAAAAAGGGAGCGGCTTCCTGGACGAACAAGCGAGTACATGAACAGTTAGTTTATACAAAAACAGAAACGCCCGTGCACTATAAAGACGGTATTTCCGGAAATATTGAAGAGCCAATCGTGCATCATTCTCATGTAACAATTAGTTCATATCTAAAAAAGATGCATCGGTACACAACGCTGGACGCAAAAGATATGAAAGAAAATAAAGTACATCGTTCTGGCCGTTCAATATCTCAATCCATTTTTCTGCCATACGTCCTCGCACTACGCCAACTCGTAAAACTTCTTTTTTATAGAAAAGGTATCCTCGATGGTTGGCAGGGTATAGTATGGAGCTTCCTTTCTGCGTACTATGAATTTGAAATGGGAATGAAATACCTCCACCTATGAGAATTCTTCATACCGCACTCCGATACCCTCCCGCAACAGGAGGCGCTGAGGTTTATATTCAAAATATCGCTTCTCGTACTCGAAACGTAGAGCAGGGTCGAGATGTTCGAGTATTATCGAGCGCAATGCGAACGCATGGCCCAGTAACCATACTGGAGCCTTCATCTCTCCGTAGCGATCCTATCTACCTTCAACGTCTTTTCGCGTCACAAACCCCACTAGTATCATATCCTCGACTTCAGGCACTTTCGTACTATATCGGACATCATAATCCCGATATCCTGGAAAGTTACGGGTTTTGGTATCAGCCGGCAGATGTTAGCGCTCGATATGCAAAAAAACATAACAAGCCGTTTATTTTTCACCCTATTTATTACGAAAATAAAGTAAGGAGAAAGCCGTTGTGGCAACTATACAAACATACAATCGGCAAAGCGACCTTTGCGGCGGCCGATGTTGTTGCTGTTATTTCTCCTTTTGAACAAAAGCTAATTGAGGATGCTGGTATGCCCGTGTCTCGATTCGAATTAATACCTCCAGGTGTTGATATTGATCTATTTCAAAAAGAACACAACAACCCCTTTAAGGAGCGTGGCATAAGCGGCACTATACTGCTTGCGGTTTCTCGAGTTTCTCGAGCTAAGGGTCTACAAGATGTTATTAGGGCTCTTCCAGATGCGCAGAAGCAAGTCGCAGACATTCAGCTTGTTATTGTTGGAGAAGATTTTGGGTACGCACGCTCTCTGCTGACTATAGCACAGCAGCTAGGAGTTGAGTCCCGGGTGCATATGCTTGGCAAGCTCCCCGGCGAAGAACTTCTTGGGGCATATCAGCATGCATCGGCATTTGTTCATCCGTCGCACTATGAAGCGTTTGGTATTGTGCTTGCAGAAGCGATGGCTGCAGGGCTGCCAATTATTGCTCGTAATTCTTCTGCTATTCCGTATGTATCACCTCACGAGGTATCTGGAATGTTATTTACGACCCATGACGAACTCGTACGTGCAATTATCGACATATCTACAAATAAAACCCTTGCAAAAACGTTTGGAACACAAGGAAAGAAGCGAGTCCAAGAACACTTTACCTGGGATACCTCTATTGCAAAGCTTCTTGCGATCTATGAAGAATTCAAGCCATAAAAGCGTATTATTTTTAGCACTCTCTGGTATTGGAAACCTGATCATGCAGCTTCCTACAGTTGCTGCATTGAAAAAAGCCCATCCAGATTGGCATGTAACGGTATGGGTTGCCCCACGAGGCACGAAAGCGCTTGCAGAGGCACAGAACTGCATAGACGAAGTAATTGAGATGCCCATCCAAAATTCTTTCCTGGGACACATTGCATCTATTACAAACTTAAGAAAAGCATCATACGATATCGGCATTGTCCTTTCTCCTGGGCAGCTGGTAAAAAGTGCAGCATACCTCTTTTTTGCTGGAGTTCCGGTACGAATCGGCAATTCATACCCATTTCGCGGTAACCACAATTCATCTTTCCTCCTCACAAATGCTATTCAAGAAAATCCTTCATTACACGATATTGAACAAAATCTTCAATTACTCAATCCTCTCGACATTCACCCTGAAGCAGTAGCACGCTATTCTATTGAAATTCCAGAGGTAAATAAGCAAGAAGCAGATGAAATAGTAAAAGAATACAAATTTGAACCAAACGCCGCTATCGTCGGCATGCATGCTGGGTCTGCGCCGCATTTTACATGGAAACGCTGGTCACTTGAGCGATTTGCTGAAGTGGCAATAGCCCTTATTGAGAAAAATCCTTCCACAAGAATTCTACTATTCGGAGGGAAAGATGAATTAGACCAAAACACTAGTATTCAAAAAGTAATAAACGAAAAATTCCCTCATGCTGCACACGTTGTTTCTGCCTCACTCATGACAACTGCTGCCCTTCTTACCCACTGCAAGCTTCTTATTTCAAATGACAGTGGCTTAATGCATCTTGCAGCAGCATCTGGAGTAAAAGTTATAGGTCTTTTTGGCCCTACGAGCGAAGTTCAAACGGGCCCACGCGGTAAAGATAGTATCGTAGTCCGCGCACCAGGTACGAAACCCGTCTACAATACCGAATCAGCATCTAGCTTTGGAGATACTCCGCATGAGTCCATGTTGGCGATTACGCCAGAGATGATACTTGAAAATATTTAAATTTCATAAAACTCCTCGTGTTGTTTTGCGATGAGTTCTGGGGTTAGGTTGTTTCGAACAAAATCTCGAGCAGCTAGGCCCATTTCTTTTTTGGGGGCAATTCCCATTCCAAGTGCTGTTTGGAGTTTTTCGGTTAAGTCTTCAATTGATCCTCGTTCAAATAATAAGCCAGTCTTTCCATGCTCAATAAGCTCGCTCGGGCCTCCAACGTTTGAAGATACCACCACTTTCCCCCTGGCCATGCCTTCTATGACAACGCGCCCAAAGGGTTCTACCCACCTATGAGGCGTAACCACTATTTCTGCTTCATTAATCATAGCCTGCAGGCGGTGATATGGCACATACGGAACAAACGTTACTTTATACTGAAGCCCCCAGCTGGCAGCAAGGCGTTCATATTCTTCTCGTTGAGCTCCATCTCCTGCAATATATAAATGGGCCTGCCGAGAATCTTTTGAAATTACCTTCCACGCGCGCAAGAGGTCGAGAACACCTTTATACATTTCTACCCTCCCTGCATACAGAATATTGCCAGCAACGCCCCTCTCAAGAGGCTGAGTAAGGTATTCGGAAGATATAGGATTATAGATAACAGTTGTTTTTTGATGAGACGTATCTTGCGTTCGCTCAATAACACCCTTTTGAGCATGGGAGATAAAAATTTGTTTTGAAAACGAGGCAAATGCATGCTTGCGATACGATTTGTTATACATGTATTGCCACATACGGAACGGCTTTCTTGCAAGGGATGCTTCCGCAACTCGGTGACAATGGAATGCTTCATGCATTCCTTCGCACCCGGGATTAATATTTCCGTTGGCTTGAATATTGTTTGTGCATCCTGCAATTTGCGCGTAGTCACGAGCTGTTACAACAGTATTTTTTATATCTATATGAGAAAGCATTAATGCGCTTCTAAAATCATGTGCATGCACTATGTCGTATGAAGATAAATCCTGAACATGCTTTTGAAATATGGCGGCAGCCCACATACTATGTCGTTTTTCGAACAATGGTTTAGCTGTTAATCCAAGCGGAAGGGCTCGCACGTGAATGCCATCCACTTCCCGAGTAGCCTCGCTCTCCCCATTCGTAATGACATGCACCGTATGCCCCAATGAGGTTAACCCTTGAGCAATAATATGGGTAGAAATCTCCCCTCCCCCTTTGGTTTCAGGGGGATATTGTGCAGATAAAAAAAGGATATTTGCCATAGAAAAACTACTATATACTAACAAGAATACTCTATTGCCCCCAGTATGCCTATCCGACCTTACCTTGCTCCAATCGCCCTAAGTACCGCCCTGATCGGGTTCACAATATACTGTGTTTTTCGATTAGGGGGAGGGTACGAAACCCCTATATACCAAGAGGCAGACGGGCCTGCCCAAAAGCTTGCTATATCAAAAGAATCGCCCTTTACTCTCCACCTTCCTAAAATGACCACCCTGCCGGATGGCTTTGTGATATATCCATTTGATGAAAAATCTACACATATTCCATTTCGTGCTTCTCTATCCGACAGCTCAGGAGCAATTCTAGCTACTTCATATGCCCAAAGAAGTGTATATCCGCGAGTTGGTCGACCATCAACAGAAATATTTTTAACGCATGCAGTTCAAAAAAGGAAAACTCCCGTCACATTTAGCGTTAGTCCACAAATCCATAAAAATACACTTATTACCAAAAATAAAGATGAAGGAGAGCGCGTTGGAGAAAAGGCTGTACTTGTATCATTCATACAGCGTCGACATATATCTCCGGAGACTGTTTGGGGAATGGTTATTGGATGTGCTGTGCTACTCTACTTTCTGTTATTCCCAGTAGTTCAGCAAGAAAAATATGGATCGTGGGTTCTTGCTCACTGTATTGTAATTGCCTCCGCAATACTGATGCTCTACCCCTATATGCATCAAGGGGGCAACTTAGGCATAGATGATTGGGACTACAGATTTTCTTTATCGCATATTTATTACGAAACCATTACTAAGTATCATCAGTTCCCCCTTTGGAATCCGTATATTTGTGGCGGCACAGCCGCGTTAGGCGATCCGGAATTTTCCCTATTTACTCCAACATTTTTGTTTAAACTACTATCTACGGGCGCAAATGAAACAGGCGCATCTCTTGTGTTTGGATTTATTGTAACTGGCATCGGAGTTCTTCACCTTGCTCGAATCCTTAAGTTGCCCGCATACGCATCTTTATTATCAGCCCTTGTAGTTATCACTAGTAGCAGCCTGGTGCTGAAAGCAACTGAAGGCCATACAACAATTATATATGCCTTTATGTGGGTACCGTGGATACTATGGGTCTGGATTCATGCATATAGATCAAATGGGATTCGCTCAAATAAATGGGCGCTTGCAACAGGCCTTTTCCTAGTGTTGGCATTACTCCATGGAGGGATATATATCATCAGCTATACATTTCTTGCCTGGGCAGCACTCATTGTTTTAAGTAGAGCAAAGAAACAGGCTCTTTGGGTATCTACTCAAGCCGCACTTTGGATGGTTGCCCTCGGAAGCTTTCAGC
>JBPOIM010000036.1:0-2500 GCA_052034485.1 Candidatus Anderseniibacteriota bacterium
TCTTTCATGAACACGCTGCCCTTCTGAACCCAGTTCAATAATTGGAACAAGCACAATACGAACAGAAGGATCAGAAAGCGATACTGCATATTCTATTGCATTTGCAACAGACGCTTCACTAGCAGAATAACTATCGTCAATAATAGTAGCGCCTTGTTTGCCATGGCGGATCTCCATTGTTCGAGGAAGCACAGGAAGTGTTTTTGACTGCTTCACAATATCTTCATCGGAAACTCCAAGAACATGCGCCGCGCTTACCGCAGCCAAATAGGGGATTATTTGTCCACGGCTAATAATAGGAAGCGTAATTGCATACTTGTTGCCAGCAATGATAAGCGTGCAAGAAGTGTGGTCTGAATGTAGTTCTAATCCGGATACTTGTATGTCTGCTGCTGCATGTTCGTCAGCAGAAAACCATACTGCTTTTTTCTTAAGACCTTTTGCTTGCTTTACGATTGTTGCATCACCCGCATGTAAAATTGCCGTACCATCTTCTGGAAGGAAGTCGATAAGCTCCCATTTTGTGTTTGCAAGCGCAGTAAGAGAACCAAACAGCGCAACATGCTGGTTGGTAATAGCAGTTACAATTCCAATGTTTGCATGAGTAAGCTGTACCAACTCCGCAATCTCTCCTTTGCGGTATGCCCCCATTTCGGCAATATATATTTTTGTTTTTTCTGAAAGCTTCTCAAGCATGTCTTTTGCAACAACATACGGAGAGTTACGATGTTCACCCGTCGCAATAATTTCATTCGACTGCCCGCCAAGCAAATGAAGCAAATATGTTTTGGTAGATGTTTTGCCAACACTTCCGGTAATTCCGACAACGGTCATGTTTTGTAGCTGTTCTCTTTTTTTGCGCGCACGTGTAATAACTACTCGCTTTTGCAGCTGTACCGGAATACCAAGTGCCATTACGCATACAAATACAATTCCTGGTAGCAAAAAGAGAATCGTTGCTATTTCGAGTGCGATAAATTGTTCGAGAAGAGAAACGAGCGACAATACCGCCAAACTGCTAGCGCCCGTTGCAAGCAGTACGCCAAATGCGCGATATGTCCAATCGGGCCGAATAACTCCTTTTTTTACAATCCGCATTCCATGCCCAATAAGTACTGCTGCCATACTGCCCATGGCTATATATTCCGCAACAGCACCCATTTGCATATAGAACAGCACCCATGCAGCTACAAGAAGTGCGGCAGATACAAGTGCCGTACCCTGGCGCGCAAGGGAGCCCTCCGGAGAATTAATATAGGAGGCCATTCGGTCAATTCGATACTCTTTCCGCTGCCACAGCGCAATTTGAGAAAGCACAACAAGAGCGCCCTCCAGAACCCCTATTGCTACAATACCTGCCGATAGCATATGTATGATGATACCATGTGAAAAGGTGTATAGTGCACCTAGGATATGACTCAAAAACTCACAATACAAGTCTTAGGGTGGAATGGGGCAGAGCATCTGCAAGATACTGCTCGCGCACTGGCAGAGTTCCAAAAAGAAGAAGTAGCCATCCGATATATCGACAATGGCTCTACTGATGCTTCACTTGAAATAATCCAAGACCTTCTACCACATGCGGACATTATCCGTTTTACCAAAAATAAAGGATTTGCCGCCGCGCACAATGCTGGCTTTGCGCTATGTACTACAGAGTACGTACTCGCACTCGACCAAGACATTACACTCATTCAAGAAGGCGTACAAAAGCTGGTAGATGCAATGGAGAAAAACCCGAAGCTCGGTGCCGTACAAGGGAAGATGTATCGAAAAGGAAAGAAGAACGTGATCGATTCCGCCGGCATTGTGCAAACGCTTTCATTAAACGGAAAAGAACGCGGTGCAAACGAACAAGACATAGGTCAGTACGACCGTGTGGCAAATATTTTAGCTGCAACAGGTGGGTGCGCACTGTATAGAATGGAAACACTGCGAAAAGTGGCGCAGCGCCCACGCCAGAACGAGATTCTGAGCCTAGAAGCATTCGATTCTGATTTCTTTGCATATAAAGAAGATGTCGATTTAGGTTGGCGCATGCACACGCATGGCTGGCAGGTGCAATACATTCCCGTCCTGGTGGCATACCACGCACGCACACTGGGAAAGCGCGGCATGTTTAATTGGGGAATAGCACCACGAGCTATTGCAGATAGAATTGCAAACAATCGCACACGCCTTTCGCTTCGTAATTACATGTGGATGATCGCAAAAAATGCCACACCAAAACAAGAACTCCTCCACGGAATATTTATTTTGGCACGGCTCAAGCTATTTTTTCTTCTCTCATTATTTTCACCCAAATTATTTTCAGCATGGAAAGAAGCATTCGCCGGCATGGGAATGATGATGAATAAGAGGAAATAAAAAAGCGCACGCAACGTGTAATACGTTTTGTGCGCAAATGTACGATTTGATGACAGGCAAAAAGAAGTTAGGTTTTTGAAACAGTGACGATTAAGCTCATCTCCACTCCCAAACTTTTCGATGCTTGCGGATT
>JBPOIM010000007.1:0-3900 GCA_052034485.1 Candidatus Anderseniibacteriota bacterium
CTCTGTTCCCCGTGCATACGGGGATTAACCGCGCGATGCAGAAACCATCTGGATCTGCGAGCGCTGTTCCCCGTGCATACGGGGATTAACCGGCTTTGCTCAACGACTGGGCTGCTCTGTGGCCCTGTTCCCCGTGCATACGGGGATTAACCGCCGATTTTGAACGGGGGCACGCCGAACGTGCTCTGTTCCCCGTGCATACGGGGATTAACCGCACGACCACGGCAAGCGCCGGTGGTGCCTGATCTGTTCCCCGTGCATACGGGGATTAACCGTGCCGCCTAAATCGCCTGATGAATACCAGATTCTGTTCCCCGTGCATACGGGGATTAACCGCGCACCGCCCTTGGTGACAAAATCACCCACGGCTGTTCCCCGTGCATACGGGGATTAACCGATCGTGCTGGTAGTGGCCAGTGAAATCCTGCTCTGTTCCCCGTGCATACGGGGATTAACCGCCTGTCCGCCTACGTCCAGAACAACATGGATGCTGTTCCCCGTGCATACGGGGATTAACCGACCCCACAGCCGAAGCCCAGTGGTGCCGGAACCTGTTCCCCGTGCATACGGGGATTAACCGCCGGTCAGTGGCAGCAGCGCAGATGCCCAGCTCTGTTCCCCGTGCATACGGGGATTAACCGTAGGCCAGCACCTCTTCGGACAGCTCCACGGTCTGTTCCCCGTGCATACGGGGATTAACCGTAAGCGTTGCTGGTTTCGTCCAGCTCGCGGGCCTGTTCCCCGTGCATACGGGGATTAACCGCAGTTGCAGAGTGCGTTCTGTCGTTCAGCAACCTGTTCCCCGTGCATACGGGGATTAACCGAAATCAAGAAAGGCCCGATGACCAAAGAACAGCTGTTCCCCGTGCATACGGGGATTAACCGGCTGGTGGGCTGAACGCTGGAACGGTGAGGAACTGTTCCCCGTGCATACGGGGATTAACCGATCTGATCATGACCAGCCTAACCGAATTCACCCTGTTCCCCGTGCATACGGGGATTAACCGGGCAGCGCCGGATAGCTGCCCAGGGATATGGTCTGTTCCCCGTGCATACGGGGATTAACCGGAACCACCCCGGCAGGCCGCATACAAAAATGGCTGTTCCCCGTGCATACGGGGATTAACCGCCCTGTGCGCCGCGCTGGCCGGTGTGAATCTGCTGTTCCCCGTGCATACGGGGATTAACCGCCTGCCCTTCCCTGTTTTTCGCGGTGAGGGAACTGTTCCCCGTGCATACGGGGATTAACCGAAACGCCGGTGCTGTACTGCCCGATGAACGGCCTGTTCCCCGTGCATACGGGGATTAACCGAATTTCGCCGCCCGTCCAATGCAGCACGCCATCTGTTCCCCGTGCATACGGGGATTAACCGCCGATGCGCTGGTGCGTGACGACCTGATCGCCCTGTTCCCCGTGCATACGGGGATTAACCGTGCCCGAGGGCCACGCCCGCATCCTGATCGAACTGTTCCCCGTGCATACGGGGATTAACCGTGTGGCATCACGCTTGTTATAGCAGCCTCCGACTGTTCCCCGTGCATACGGGGATTAACCGCTCACGGGGTGCAGCATGGCCCAGCGCCTCAACTGTTCCCCGTGCATACGGGGATTAACCGCACGGCATTTGGGTCATGGCCCTGTCGTCGCACTGTTCCCCGTGCATACGGGGATTAACCGGTGACGCTCAATTTGCGGCATGAGGTCTTCAACTGTTCCCCGTGCATACGGGGATTAACCGTTCAGTGCTGTATCCAGAGACAAGGATCAGTGCTGTTCCCCGTGCATACGGGGATTAACCGAAATGTCTGGAAACATCGCGCTTTTGTCCGTCCTGTTCCCCGTGCATACGGGGATTAACCGGCTGGCGTTCGCGCGGGGTGGATTTCCCCAAGCTGTTCCCCGTGCATACGGGGATTAACCGTCCCCGTTGTTGAACAGGTTGACCGGCTGACCCTGTTCCCCGTGCATACGGGGATTAACCGGGTATGGGATCTGGCTGGAGGATAACCCGACACTGTTCCCCGTGCATACGGGGATTAACCGGGAAGCTGGAAGACCACGGTCAGCGGGTACAACTGTTCCCCGTGCATACGGGGATTAACCGGCCGCTGGCGCGTATGTGGACAATGCCGCACCCTGTTCCCCGTGCATACGGGGATTAACCGGAATGCGCGATGCAGGAATGATTTCAAGGTCCCTGTTCCCCGTGCATACGGGGATTAACCGCAAACGCGGCACAGGAGGCTTCAGCCGTTGCACTGTTCCCCGTGCATACGGGGATTAACCGCCTTCAGGTCGGCTGGCCAGTCCGCCCATGGCCTGTTCCCCGTGCATACGGGGATTAACCGGCCACACCGATCTGCTGGGTGTGGGTCTGTGGCTGTTCCCCGTGCATACGGGGATTAACCGAATATGAACGATTGCTCAAGGATTACCGCATTCTGTTCCCCGTGCATACGGGGATTAACCGGCAGCACATGGCGGCGATCGTGGACCCGGTGGCTGTTCCCCGTGCATACGGGGATTAACCGGGCGTAGACCTTCAGCTGGTCGCCCTCCATTACTGTTCCCCGTGCATACGGGGATTAACCGCCTCATGGTGCGGATGCAGCGTGCCCAGAGCCCTGTTCCCCGTGCATACGGGGATTAACCGGCTAATTTCGTTGCCAATGTGATGAGCGACAGCTGTTCCCCGTGCATACGGGGATTAACCGGCCCCATGGCACATGGGGAGATGCTGGATGGACTGTTCCCCGTGCATACGGGGATTAACCGTTGTGCGTGGGTTTGACCGTAGCACCAGCCGACTGTTCCCCGTGCATACGGGGATTAACCGAAAATCCCGCAGTTCATTTGCTGTCATGGCGTCTGTTCCCCGTGCATACGGGGATTAACCGCAGGAGGAGCTGGCTGCCGATGTTTGCTTTGTCTGTTCCCCGTGCATACGGGGATTAACCGCCCGCCTGCAGCGGCTGATTGACGCCGCCAAGCTGTTCCCCGTGCATACGGGGATTAACCGCTGGGGCCTCGGGCAGGTCATGGGCTACCACTCTGTTCCCCGTGCATACGGGGATTAACCGATGAACACGGGAATTTTGTGGAACTGGAGGAACTGTTCCCCGTGCATACGGGGATTAACCGGACATTCCCGACTTTGCTGAATATGTGGCACGCTGTTCCCCGTGCATACGGGGATTAACCGCAATTTGCATGGCCGCCGTCGCTGGAACTGTGCTGTTCCCCGTGCATACGGGGATTAACCGTTGCGGTGGCGGTGTCAATCAGCGGCGCACCGCTGTTCCCCGTGCATACGGGGATTAACCGTAGCTTCTTTGACCATCTGGATCTGTCAGGATCTGTTCCCCGTGCATACGGGGATTAACCGCCACCGCGCAATGAAGAAAAGCTGCGCCTGATCTGTTCCCCGTGCATACGGGGATTAACCGTGCCGGTGCAAGCCCGCGTACTGGCGGGTGAGCTGTTCCCCGTGCATACGGGGATTAACCGCGCAAAAACGACCTGCGCCTGCAGATTGCGGGCTGTTCCCCGTGCATACGGGGATTAACCGCCGCAGACGCTGAGGCACTGAATGCGCTGGTCCTGTTCCCCGTGCATACGGGGATTAACCGATCGGTGGATGATGATGCCGCCAGAGTTTGAACTGTTCCCCGTGCATACGGGGATTAACCGCGGTGGCGGCGCAGCAGGCGGAGCCAGGGCGGCTGTTCCCCGTGCATACGGGGATTAACCGGCCAATGCAGCGTTTCAGGCCAACATAAAACCCTGGTCCCCGTGCATACGGGGATTAACCGAGACCGGGTCTCAAAAACTGCGGACAGACCTCATCTGGCTGGCACTGCTGTCGCTCAGTACGCTGCATGTGCTGGGCGTGATCCATC
>JBPOIM010000017.1:0-3181 GCA_052034485.1 Candidatus Anderseniibacteriota bacterium
CCTGACCGATGGCAGCCTGCTGGTGTCCTGTCAGATGGTGGATTCGCTGCAGGTCCTGCCGCTGGTGCGCTTCTGGCTGCCGCACCTGCGCATCATCAGCCCGGATTCGCTGCGCGAGGAGCTGATGGCCGGGCTGAAGGCGTATGGGGGGTAGGGGCTGGTTATCCGCTAGAAAATCTTTTTAATAGGTCTCTGTCTTAAAAAAGGTGATTGATTTTATGGAAAAAAATAGGTTTGCGTTACAGCGCCAGATTGCTCAGGCCCTGCCGGCGCTACAGCAATGGTGGATGCGATATGGCCTGCCCATGGACCTGCTGGATCAGCTGGAGCGCAGCAATGGGCAATTTGTCATGCGCATTCCCCTGATCGGCTCCTTCAGTGCGGGCAAGTCCACCCTGCTGAACCAGCTGCTGGAAGACAAGCTGCTGGCGGTGGACATTGACCCTGCCAGCAGTTTACCGGTTGAGTTTTTTCAGGGGGAGCGGGAACGCATTCAGGGCCATACGGCCCAGGGGCAGATCTGTACGCTCACCCGTGAGCAGCTCAAAGAGCAGCAGTTTGAGGGCTTGCTGCCAGACGGCTGGGTCACGGTCGAGTTGCCTGCACCCGTGCTGCAGCCGCTGCAGCACCTGAGTCTGGTGGACTTGCCCGGACTGGACTCCAAGAACACCCAGCATGAACAGGCCATCAACAGCTATCTGCACCGCAGTCTGGCCTACTGTCTGGTGGTGAGTGCCGAAGCCGGCACACTGGCAGAGAGCACCCGCCGGTTCCTGAGCGAACTCAAGCTGTATAAAGCGCCGGTGCTGGTGGTGATCAGCAAGGCGGACAAGAAACCCGCTGGCGAAATACAGGCTGTGATGGCCCAGGTGCGTCAGCAGGTAGAAGCGCTGCTGGGCGGGCAATCCCCCATCGTGGATGTGGTGGCGGTCTCGCGCAGGGATGTGGCACCGCTGCGTGCCGCACTGTATCAGCTGGAGGAGCTAAGCGAGCAGCGTTTCCGGGACACAGTGGGTCAGAATGCACTGGCGCTGTTGCAGCAGCTGGCACATGCCCTGCAGCAGCTGCTGAATGCCGATGACCTCAACAGCGAACAGCTGCAGGTGCAGCTGGAACAGCATCAGCAGGAGGTCAGGGCCTATCGGGACACGCTGGCGCGTGAAACCGAACAACTGCAATCGCGCGTGTCCGGAGTGTCCGCGCAGGTGGTGCGTCGGGTTGAGGATGCCCTGCGGGGGCATTTGGACAGTCTGGCTCATACCTTGTCCCACGGGGACAGCATCGACAGTACCCTGACCCAGATCATCCGCGCTGCGACCATCGAAGGCCTGCAGCAGGAGTTTGAGCCACTGGTCCGGCAGTACCAGCGTCGGCTGACCGAAGCACTGCCTTCAGACCTACAGTTTTCCGCCAATTTCAACTTCCGCCCTGAAGCGCAGACGGATTACACCAGCATTGGAACAGTGCTGCTGGGGGGACTGGGCTTCCTGCTCAAGCGCTTCCCGATTGTGGCTATCGTCCTGCCCATCGTTCAGACGCTGCTGGGGGCCTTCATGTCGAACCGCCAGAGAGAGGCCGAACAGGCCCAGCGACTGGAGCAGGCCCGTCAATATGTCCTGCACAGCCTGATTCCACAGGTGCTGCCACAGATCCAGCACGAGATCGACCGGACACTGACAGCCCACATGCAGGCGGTCCACGACCAGATTCAGCAGCAGGCTGAGCAGCAGGAGCAGATTTATCAAACCACCATGCAGCAGTTGCAGCAGCAGCTGCAGCACAGTCAGGCCGAAATCCAGCAGGCCAAAGCGCAGTACCAGCAAGACCTGGATGCCGTGCAGCAGTTGCAGCAGCAATGGCAATCCCTGTAATTCACCACAAGCAATATGGAGCCAAACATGAACCGGCAGGAATTTTTTGACCGGGTTACCACCCCGAACCCTACCTATAAACGCGCGTTGACTGAATTTGCTGAGGCACTGCAAGATTTGCAAGTCAAGGTCGATCGTGATCTGCCCATCCAGCTCCAGGCCACCGAGCCGGACCCGCACTATTTTGATGGGGTCGTGGATCGGGTCAGCCAGACAGCCACCACCGTGGCGCAGTTGCTGGAGCAGCCTGAGCTGAAAGGCAAAAAAATCGTCGCGGTCGGTGGTGCCTTCAGCGCCGGTAAATCCAGCCTGATCAATGCGTTGATCGGTGAAAAACGTCTGGTCGCTGAGGTGGACCCGACCACTTCCGTACCCACCTATGTGTGTGCTGGCCCATCCGAGCGCATTACCGCCATCAACCTGTTCCAGCAGCAGATCGAGCTGAGTGCAGCAGAGTTTGCCAGTCTGACCCATGACGAGCACAGCCAGCATGGCAGTCAGATTGGGGGGCTGCTGCGCAGTGTGACGGTGCAGACGCCCAATTTTGCCTGGCCGCACCTGGCACTGCTGGACACGCCGGGCTACAGCAAGCCGGGCGAAGCCGCCAGCAGTGAACGCACGGATGCGGAGATTGCCCGTGATCAGCTGAATGCTGCGGACTATATCCTCTGGGTGGTGTCGGCAGCAGCGGGGGCCATGTCTGCGGATGAGCTGGAGTTCCTGCGCGGTCTGAAGCCCGAGATCCCCAAGCTGCTGGTGATCAGCCGGGCGGACAGCAAGCCTGCGGAGGACATCGCGGCCATTCAGGCGCTGATGGCAGAGACGCTGAAGCGGCACCAGATTGAGGTGGTGGATGTTGTGGTGACTTCGGCAAGGAAGCCAGAACTTTACTTAATGGAAAAATTTAAATCATATTTAACTAAATGGAATTATTTTGAACCTTCAAAAAGTCAAGACAGTACATTAGATTTAGAATATGTCTTTCATTCACTTCAAGGGGGGGTGGTAAAGAAAAAATTGGTTAAAGGTATTATCGAAGCAACGGCGAAAAATTATTTAATTTTTATTGATTTGCTAACCAATATTTTAAGTTTTGGTTTCTTGAGTGTTAGAAAAAATTTATCAATTCTTGCGGAGGGGAAGGCTTGCTTGGTTGAGCTAAAGACAAGTAAATACTACAAGGATTTTGTAGATTTTCTTAATTCATTTGATGCTGTAGATGGACGCGTTTATCTAAAAAAATTCTTGTCAATACGGTCAAGGCTTTCTGAGTCTAGCATAGACAAGTTTATTGAAACTGTGGATATTTA
>JBPOIM010000034.1:0-36414 GCA_052034485.1 Candidatus Anderseniibacteriota bacterium
AGCAAAATATTGAGCTAAATATCAATAACAGCTCAAACAACAGCTCTAGCAATAGCGCAAAGAGTGAAAACTCTGGGAACAACGTACAAGTTGTGACTGCAGCTGCAGCTCCACGAGTTGCAGGGGCTTCCACTACGCATAACGGAAAAGCATACTACGGCGGAGGAAAAGTAAATGGTTCCTACGCTGGTAACAGATACGTATACTCAGGAGCTCAGTACATTCCACCTACGGGCAGAATTGGAACTGGCGCATACACATACGTTCAAGATCAGTATGGTCAACCTATTGCAGTACCAGTTACTGCAAAAACAGGTGCCGCTGATGCAGGTACACTCCTATTTTCAACCCTTTCGGGCGGATCAGGACTGGTATATATGATACGACGCGCATTTATCGGACTATAATCCCGATACAACAAAACCCCCGCATACGTGCGGGGGTTTTTTCATGACATAACATGCAGTATACTTATGCATATTACCTTCTAAATGACTGGGAACCCCATGCACACTCCTTCATACACCAGAAAGCTTGTATCGTGGACGATCGGCTTTCTGCTTTTTACGTCTCCGTTTATAGCATCCGCCCAAGCAACATCTCCGTACGGCAACAGAACAAACGCTGACGCAGTAAAGACGGGAGCGTATCTTCCTCCCGCAGTATACGTACAGTCAGTCACCCTTAATTCCACTCGACCAACAAGCACCGCGAGCGGATCATTTCACGTTATTAATAAATCAAACGACATCGTAGGAGACCTCCGATACAGAATCGACGTCATAAGCGCACTCCCGGAATCATCCGATACAGAAGCCATTATTGGCGACGCGCCAACATACTATAGCCAAACGCTCGGCACCGAACCATTTGCGCTCATCAGGGGGGAAGAACGCGATGTATCGTTTTCTACGCCAATCCCAAACCTGCCAACCGGAGAATATAGACTTCGAGTACAGCTCGTCACTTCACAAAGCAAAGAACTAGGATGGGGAGACGCAACATTTTCCGCTACAAACGATGGCCTTGCATTCGCAACCCTTACCCATGGACCACTGCGAATCCCGGAATTTGCATCCCAAATTATCCCGCCAACTTCAGGGGCAAACGTTTCTCCTAATTCCTCATTTACCATTACCGCGGTAGCAACCAACGAATCAAAAACAGCAGTAACAGCAACTCCGACACTCGACATTTATTCGTACGGATTGCTCGGAGAAAAAAACAGCACCATTCGTAGCAGCAGCGTTACTATTCCCGCGTCAGGAAGCCGAGATATTTCAATGAACGTATCAGCTTCGGACGTACCGGGGAGCTACTATGCAGTACTTCGATTAGTAGCAAAAGATGACACCCAAGCGTCTTCTATTACTGATTACCGATGGACAGTGCGAGGAGAAAGCGGCCGAATCGTTGCTGCCCGCATCGTAAGCCTTGGCATTAAGCAGGGAGACGCAACTTCTGTTGCGGTGGACTACGCTGGCCCAGCAGATGGCGAAACAACAATTCAGGGCACACTCACTATTTCTTTGAGCGATACCCAAGGAACCCTTGGTACCTTTACCGTCCCCGAATCGCTCACTCTTACAAGCGGCATCCAATCCGGAATAGCGAGCGTTCCGCTTACTCGAGATTTAAACGGAAACCCAAACATTACTGTTACCCTTTCAGATTCAAAGGGAAATGTGCTCGATACATATTCATCTGCAGTAGCGCTTTCGTCTGAACAAGTATCTATGACACAGAAAAAAGAATATTCCCAGCCAGAGGACCAAAATACCAGCTCCGGTCTTTCTTCTACAAAGAAAACAACAATTGCAGTCTTAAGCCTGCTTTTACTTATCGTGATTGTTGCGTATGCAATCTGGAAAAAGAAGATGATGTCTTCTGGGGCAGCTATTATCTTACTCGGAGCACTGATTGGAACAGGATACTTCGTTCTTGCCTCCCCGGTACGAGCAAATATTGAAGTACTCAATCCACTCACTGCTCAAGACGTAGACAAAATAACTACAAACAAAGAAGGAAACTGGAGTCGCCTTGGAGATGCAAAAATTGTTGAACTATTCATTAACCGACCGATCCACAACGAAACATACTTTAAAAGCAACGTTCCTCTCGATTTTCGAGTAACATTTGGAGCTTCAAACGACGAAACATCTTCATTTAACAAGAACTTCTTCCGATATGCTGCAGGGCACCTCAGCACGTACGAAGGAAGCTGGAACAATGTTGGCAGCCAAGCATTTAGCGCACAACAAGACCCGTGCCCAGGAGGAACCAAGCGAGCCTGCCTTGTTGTAAAGTCCTACCTCACACTCCCAGACAACGGCATGAACTTTTCTGCATTACCAGAAGGAACACTTGCAGGAACATTCCAGCTTATTTCCAAATGGGATTTTGACGCTCCAGTTTCTGATGACCTTCCGGCAACAGCAGCAGAATTTAATGGGTTCGCCGATGGTATAAATACGTGGGTAAATTTCCCAGAATCAGCAACACCTACTGCCACACCGCCTGTGTGCGTCAACAATCCGGGTATGAATATCCACTTTAACGAAATCGTATACACCAGTGAAAATAACCAGACCCCTACACAACCTGTTGTGTACTTTGGAAATGGAGAAGTTGTACCCGATGGCGTATTTGCAGACATCTACAAAAACGGTGCACCAGTCATTGACCCATCCCTCCCAGTAAACGTGCCCGGAGTTGCCGTGCAGCGTGGCGACGGAACTCTTACGTTCCAGCTATACAGCAAGGGGAAGACCGATAAAGGTCGCGAATGCTTGAACTTCGATATTAATCTTCACGATGCCGTATTTACCGGCTTCACAAACGTTGGAAAAAAGTGGAACGTAAAGATAGAAGGCCCACAAAATAACCGATTCGAATTCTGTAGAGCAGGCAAGAAGGGTGATGAAATATGGCTAGGCACAGGAACAAGCCTCACAACAGTAAACACGGCTGCCGGAGCAGGGAGCGATACATTTACTCTCTCGTACACACTTCAACCATCGCCAAGCCCAGATCCAAACCCAGTATGCAGCCCAACGCCTACTCCTACCGACACCCCGACCGACACGCCTACTCCAACAGCAACCGCAACAGCTACCCCTACTGTTACCCCCACAGCTACTCCTACCCCCACAACAACCCCTACACCAACCGGAACGCCAACTCCTACCTCAGCTCCTACCCCTACACCAACACCATTCAACCCTGGCGATTTTCAAGAAACCCGGTAAGATACTACAACTATGAGAATTGATATATTAACGCTCTTCCCGGAGGTATTTGAGCCGTACATTCGTACGAGCATTGTTGGCAGAGCTCAAGGCGAAGGGCACAGCGCAATTCGTACATGGAATATTCGAGAATACTCAAACGACGCTCGCGGGACAGTTGATGACACCCCCTACGGAGGCGGGGCAGGCATGGTAATGAAAATAGAACCAATCCATAAAGCCCTAAAAGCAGTTATAGAAGATGCCAACACTCCTACTGCGCCCCACATTGCCGTACTCTCTGCGCGCGGCAAACAATTTACCCAAGCAAAGGCGGTTCAATATTCAAAACTCGAACACCTTATTCTTATCTGCGGAAGATATGAAGGTATAGATCAGCGCGTTGCGGACCATTTAGCTAACGAAGAAATTTCTATCGGGCCATACGTGCTAGCAGGAGGAGAGCTGGGTGCATTAGTAGTTGCAGAAGCTGCCATTCGACTATTACCTGGCGTACTTGGCAATCCACTTTCCCTTCAAACGGAATCACATACCGAAGAAGGAGTAGTAGAAGCTCCGCAATACACGAAACCTGAAGAATATAATGGTTGGCGCGTTCCTGACGTACTTCTCTCTGGCAACCACGGAGAAATAGAATCTTGGAGAAAAAACCAGTAGTATATACACATGGATACGCCACTTTTTTTAATTCCGCTCTTAGTTGGGCTCCTCACGCAATTTTCTAAGCGTTTCTTTAACCAACGCTGGCATTCTGAAATGCATGACAAGGCGCATCACCTTCCGCACTACGGGGGAATGCCATCTGCCCATACAGCGTTTGCGTTTTCTATGCTTACGGTTGTTGGGAAAGAGGCTGGTATAACAAGCCCAGTATTCTTAGTTGCCGTTGTGCTTGCTGTTATTATCCTCGATGACGCCCTTCGCATGCGCATTTTCTTAGGTCGCCACGGAGAAGCGCTGGTACGGCTTATATCACTCCTTCCGAAAGACCAACAAAAGGCATTTCCGCTCCTTGAGAAAAAGCTTGGACATGAGCCGATCGAAGCTGTTGCCGGGGCTTTTTCGGGAATCGTCCTGACACTGATAATCCTCACCTTCCTTCCATAGGGCATAGTACTTGACAGGCCGCTCGGGCCCGCTATACTGCCTAATACGACTGTAGTGGTCTTTTTTAGTTGTTTTGATCGGACGTTTCCAATTTCATCCTGTGCATTATGCGGATAATGACACAGACGTAAATCTGCGCAATTTTGCGCGATTGTAAAGTAATGGCGTAAGAATTTGTCCCCCCGGATAATTCTTGCGTCGCCCACCTCATATTTATATGAGGTCTCAATTAAGAGTTTGATCCTGGCTCAGGCTGAACGCTGGCAGTATGGATAAGGCATGCAAGTCGAACGGTCTCTTTTTTTCACTTGGTAGCAATATTAAGCGAGTTAAAGAGATAGTGGCAAATGGGTTAGTAACACGTTGGAAATCTACCCAGAAGTGGGGAATAATCCGCCGAAAGGCGGACTAATACCCCATGGTCCCTGTATACGAAAGTATACTTGGTAAAGATTTATCGCTTCTGGAAGATCCTGCGTCCTATCAGCTAGTTGGTGAGGTAATGGCCCACCAAGGCTACGACGGGTAGGGGGTGTGAGAGCATGACCCCCAACACTGGAACTGCGACACGGTCCAGACACCTACGGGTGGCTGCAGTCGAGAATCTTCGGCAATGCACGAAAGTGTGACCGAGCGATACTGCGTGCAGGAAGAAGGCCTTCGGGTTGTAAACTGCTGTCGTGTGGGAAGAACGTTGACGGTACCACACAAGAAAGGGGCGCCTAACTCTGTGCCAGCAGGCGCGGTAATACAGAGGCCCCAAGCGTTAGCCGGATTTATTGGGCGTAAAGGGTCCGCAGGCGGAATAGTGCGTCTTCTGTGAAATCCTATGGGCTCAACCCAGAGGCTGCAGTGGATACGACTATTCTTGAAGCAAGGAGAGGTAAGTGGAATTCCTAGTGGAGCGGTGAAATGCGTTGATATTAGGGAGAACACCAATTGCGAAGGCAGCTTACTGGCCTTGTCTTGACGCTCAGGGACGACAGCGTGGGGAGTGAACGGGATTAGATACCCCGGTAATCCATGCCGTAAACGATGCAAACTAGGCATTGGGAGTATCGACTCTCTCAGTGTCGAAGCTATCGCGTTAAGTTTGCCGCCTGGGTAGTACGGCCGCAAGGCTAAAACTCAAAGGAATAGACGGGGGCCCGCACAAGCGGTGGAGCGTGTGGTTTAATTCGATGCTAAACGAGGAACCTTACCTAGATTAGAAATCCAACTGTATGCCAGCAGAAACGTTGGCAGCTTCGAGATCGTTGGACAGGTGCTGCATGGTTGCCGTCAGCTCGTGTTGTGAAATGTTCCCTTCAGTGGGGTAACGAGCGCAACCCTTATCGTGTGTTGATTTTCACGCGAGACTGCCGTGGTTAACACGGAGGAAGGTGGGGACGACGTCAAATCAGCATGGCCCTCTGATATCTAGGGCTACACACGCGCTACAATGGATAGGACAATGAGATGCGACTTCGCGAGAAGAAGGAATCTCCAAACCTATCCTCAGTTCGGATTGGAGTCTGCAATTCGACTCCATGAAGCTGGAATCGCTAGTAACCGTAAATCAGCTCGTTACGGTGAATACGTTCTCGGGCTTTGTACTCACCGCCCGTCAACTCAGAAGAGTTGATAGTACCCGAAGACCCTGCACTTGCAGGGGCCACGGTAAGATCAATAATTAGGAGTAAGTCGTAACAAGGCATCGCTAGGGGAACCTGGCGATGGATCACCTCCTTTCTAGGGATTACTGCTCTTGTGTTTCGGTTAACCAAACACAAGAGCCCTGGAAGTCGAGGCTTGTAACTCTCATTACTTCGGTAATGAGGGCGCGAGTCACAATTCTATTAGAATAAGCGGAAAGCACATCTTCCCTTTAACACATGTGATGTGCAAAAAGAGGCAACACTTTACAATCGCGCAAAGCGGCGCACTTCGACTCAGCAAGCTTTCGCTTGCTTCGCTCAGTGTAAACAGTAACCATATCATTCCGGGCTTGACCCGGAACCCAGGCGTATAAACGCCGTTTTTTCGTGCTATTTTTCTTATTTTATGGCTTTATGTAGCACTATTATTACTTCTTAGTATTGACAAAAAGTATGAATAGGAGTATAATTAAACATACGTATAAATACACTTCGCTCTTTCCCTCCCCACTTCAGCACAAAGGAACATTCATGAAGAGTTTCCGAATCGGTTGTGCGATCGCGTCGCTCCTGATCATCGCATGCGAGATGCTTAGCGCATTCATGTCATGGAGGGCATCTTAGTCAAAACGAACTACTTTTCTCACCTCCACCCTGTAAAGCTTCTACTTTACAGGGTTTTTTCTTGCAAAAAATCGATAAAAAATGTTTACTGAAGTTCACGGGTGCGTAGCTCAGCTGGTTAGAGCACTACACTGATAATGTAGAGGTCGGAGGTTCGAGTCCCCCCGCACCCACCCTTCGAATCGACCCGTTTTAGCGGGCCTCTCTCAGGGTAAACTTCTTATACGGTATAATGAACTCATGACACTTCCGGAGGAAGTACAACATGTCATCTCACAGCTTACGGAAGCTGGGTTTGAAGCGTACGCAGTAGGTGGCTGTGTGCGAGATTTGATCATGGGAATAACGCCCAAAGACTGGGACGTTACAACATCGGCAAATCCGGAACAAATCCAAAAGGTATTCCCACAGTCTTTTTATACCAACAACTTTGGAACCGTTACCGTACGGCTCCCAGGAAAAGCAATTGAAGAAATTGAAGTTACCACCTACCGCATAGATGCGCAGTATAACGACCAGCGACACCCAGATTCCGTATCGTTCACCACAAGCCTCCAAGAAGATTTAGCTCGGCGAGACTTTACCATGAACGCAATTGCGCTTGCGCCAATGGCGCACAAATCTTCAGATAATCCTCATGCCGTAGCCATTGCAGACATGCATCTTGTAGACCCGTTTGGAGGAATTAAAGATATTAACGATCGGATTATTCGTGCAGTAGGCATTCCAAGCGAACGCTTTTCCGAAGACGCTCTTCGCCTGATGCGTGCCGTACGATTTTCCGCCCAACTTGGATTCACTATTGAAGAGCACACGCTCAAAGCAATTGCAGAATATGCGCCGTCTATTACCGCAGTATCGCACGAACGTATTCGAGACGAGCTTATTCGCATCGTCATGAGCAAAAATCCAGAGCAAGCGCTCAACATTATGCAGCGCACGGGCCTGCTTGCCGTTATTCTCCCAGAAGTACAAGAAGGGGTAGGGGTTGAGCAAAACAAGCACCATATTTACACCGTATTCGACCACTGCGTAAAATCGCTTCAGTTTGCAGCGCATTACGAATATCCGCTCCATGTGCGCCTGGCCGCACTCTTCCACGATGTTGGTAAGCCGCGCACTCGAGAACTCCAAGGCAACGATTATACATTTTATGCGCACGATATTGTTGGTGCGCGTATGACAGAACACCTTATGAAGCGGTTACGCTTCCCGGCAGACCTTACCAAGCAAGTTTCTCACCTGGTACGCCAACACATGTTCTACTACGACGTTGGCAAAGTAACTCCTACAGGAGCACGCCGACTGCTGCGCCGTGTAGGCAAAGAACACTTCGACGACCTGATCAAACTCCGCATCGCGGAGCGAAAAGGATCTGGCGTACCAAAAGCAGAGCCGTATCGGCTTCGCCATTTGCAGTTCATGGTTGAAAAAGCGTCGCAAGAACCGCTCTCCGTAAACCAACTAGCAATATCTGGAACAGACCTAGAAGAGCTTGGCCTTCGCCCCGGACCAATATTTGGTGGAATTCTTCACGCATTACTCGCAGAAGTATTGGAAGACCCGAAGAAAAACACCAAGGAATACTTACTTGCTCGCGTAGAAGAGCTCAAAGAAAAAGATCCGAAAGAATTAAAAGCGTTAGGGGAAATAGCAATTGAGGAAGAAGAAAAGCGCAAAGAAGAAGAAATAAAGCGAAAATATCATGTATAATGTCTCCATATGACATTTGGATTCTTCGTTCTTGGTTCACTGTTTATGCTCGCCGGGTTTATGATGGTGTGGCAAACAGCATGGTTCGATAACAATTGGGGAGATATTGGCGCTATGGTAGGCATTCGCGGTTCAAGTCTTTCCAGTTGGAAAATTGCGGGTATTATTTTCCTCTTTGTTGGCTTCTTGGTTGCTTTTGGAATTCTCCAAGACTTTTTCTACCTTACCGTTGGCCAATTCATCCCCGCAGTAAACAAGTAGGGAAGTTGCAAAAAATTGAATAAGGCTGTTTAATGTCTTTTATAGCGAATACATAAGACATTCTTATATTTCGCGAAAAAGGGCCCCTAGCTCATTTGGTAGAGCGCCTCGTTTGCACCGAGGAGGTGAGCGGTTCGAATCCGCTGGGGTCCACTTTTCGAATCGGTCGCTATAAGCGACCTCCCTCAAAGTAAACTCGCCCTGTCGAAGGGCGCACCATACAAAAAAGAATAAAAAAACAAGAGTTCTCCCCTTTACTTCCCACCGCCCGGGGGATACGATAAAGGCAGTTTTCATCCTTCATACCCCCATCGAAAGGAGGTGTCACATATGGCAGAAGTAAACTCTTTAGTATCAGTTTGGGCAGATGCTGTGACAACGTCTTTAGCAGGACTTTGGTTTCAATTCGTAAGTTTTATTCCAAATCTCGTTATTGCAGTTGTTGTATTCCTCGTTCTTTGGGCAATCGGAATGGCACTCGGACGCCTTGTTGAGAAAGTACTTGTTGTACTTCGTATCAACAGCGCATTCGAGTCTGTCGGTGGCCTTCGAAGAGCGGTGGAACAGGCAGGATTACGGCTTGATATCGCAAAGCTTGTTGGTGAAATCGTAAAGTGGTTCATCATCATTGCTGCGCTTCTCGCTTCTACAGATATCCTTGGATTAAACCAGGTGTCTGCATTCCTCCAGGCAGTCCTTCTCTACATCCCGAACGTTGCAGTTGCAGCTATTATCCTTATAGTGGCTGTTGTGCTTTCGAACTTTGTGTATCGCACAGTGCTCGCAAGCATTGAAGCCGCAGGATTTACAAGCGGCGGCGCAGTTGCAGCAATCAGCAAGTGGGCAATCTTAATCTTTGCTCTCTTTGCAGCATTGCTCCAGCTCGACGTAGCAACGCAACTTCTCCAAACACTTCTCACTGCACTCTTTGCGATGCTCGCAATTGCAGGTGGACTTGCGTTTGGATTAGGAGGAAAGGATCTTGCAGCAAAATGGCTTGCAAAAGCTGAGCATGATCTTTCCGGTAGGAAGAGATAAGACATGAGATGTCTTGCCCAACACGGGCCAGACTCACACAAAAGCAAAACGTCTACTCGACAAAAAACGACCCCTTAGCAGTAGGTGGGTCGTTTTTTATTACCCCCTTGACACCCTTTTTAGCCTCCTCTATAGTGGATAAGTACCAATTGCGCCCTTTGGCGCAAGATCCCACGACCAAGCCCCGCCTGGTCCTCTGGACAAAAATCATCCTAGAGAAAAGGAATAGTGATAACGATTTTTTGTCTGTGGGTTGATTTGTTTTTCTGAGTGTTTGTCTAGAACTTTGACAACTGAAATTGGTTCCATTGCAACCCGGTAGGCTTTATGCAAGCCATCCGGAAGTAACCAATCAAATCAAAACGATCACATGATGCTAGTAGTTTCGTATTACTAGCTCATGCAAATGCATATCCAAAACTTGTGACAAATAAAGTGAAATAATCATGTGTCATACACCGTTAAGAGTATATGGTGGATGCCTTGGTAATAGACAACGATGAAGGACGTGACCGGCTGCGAAAAGCTGCGGGGAGGTGCTGAGTAACCGTTAATCCGCAGATGTCCGAATGGGGAAACCCCGCTACCGTAATTGGTAGTGACTACCTTGCTGCAAGGCAGGGATAGAGATAACCTGGCGAATTGAAACATCTTAGTAGCCAGAGGAAAAGAAAATAATGATCACTTTTTTATGCATATTCGGTCCGTAAACTTCCCGGAGTTGGAGCAATCCAAGTCCAGTGAAGTTTACGACCACCGATGTGTATGAAGAAAGTGTTTACATTCCCCCAGTAGTGGCGAGCGAAAAGGGAACAGCCCAAACCATGTGCGTGTAAGCTCATAAAGCGTTGCGTACGTGGGGTTGTAGGTTTATGTGTTGGTAATTTATGAAAATCAAAACGAAATGAAAATATCTGTCTAGCAGAACGCGGCTGGAATGCCCGACCATAGAGGGTGAGAGTCCCGTACACAAAAGATATATTTTCTTCGTTAGCATAGACCTGAGTAGGGCGGGACACGTGAAATCCCGTTTGAATCTGGGAGGACTAATCTCCCAAGGCTAAATATGTCTATTAACCGATAGTGAACTAGTACCGTGAGGGAAAGGTGAAAAGCACCCCGTTAAGGGGAATGAAATAGACCTGAAACCATATACTTACAGAGAGTAGGAGCTCTGTCCTTCGGGACGGGGTGACTGCGTGCTTTTTGCAGAACGAACCACCGAGTTCGCTGTATGCCGTTTGCTTAAGTCTCGACCGAGACGGAGGCGTAGCGAAAGCGAGTATTAATAGTGCGTTTATAATGGCATGCACGAGACCCGAAACCGGGTGATCTATCCATGAGCAGGGTGAAGTTCGCCGAAAGGCGAATGGAGGCCCGAACCCGTTGGCTGTTCAATACCATGGGATGACTTGTGGATAGCGGAGAAATTCCAATCGAACCCGGCAATAGCTGGTTCTCATCGAAATAGCTTTAGGGCTAGCCTCGAGAGTTACCCAAGAGTGGTAGAGCACTGCAAGGGATTAGAGGGCTTTATGTTCTCAACCCTAGCAAACTCCGAATACTTTTGGTTATTACCTCGGGAGTCAGAACGCGGGGGCTAAGCTCCGCGCTCAAAAGGGGAACAGCCCAGATCATAACTTAAGGTCCCCAAATGCTGCCTAAGTGGTTAAGGCGGTGGAGTTGCACAGACAGCGAGGCAGTTGGCTTAGAAGCAGCCACCTGTTAAAGAAAGCGTAACAGCTCACTCGTTAAGCGACTCTGCGCCGAAAATTCAACGGGGCTCAAGGCAGCTACCGAAAGTATGAATCCCGCACTTTTTGTGCGGGGTGGTAGATGAGCGTTTCATTTGCGTCGAAGGTGTACCGCGAGGTCCGCTGGAGCGAATGGAAGTGAGGATGGTGGTATAAGTAACATGACACATGGTGAGAACCCATGTCACCGAAAGTCTGAGGTTTCCTGGGCAATGTCGATCATCCCAGGGTTAGTCGATCCTAAGCTCAGGCCGAAAGGCGTAGGCGATGGACAGCAGGTTAATATTCCTGCACCGACTTGAGAGTTCATATAGCATGACGAATCATCGCACCCACTCAAGACATACGACTTATCTTGCGGGGCACATGTAGTTGGGTCACCTTGGCAAATCCGGGTGGCCAATTCAAACAGCGAAGTGTTCCGGGAGAGTGCGGGCTTCGGCCCAAGCCTCTAGTGGGAAAGAAGGTTCCCGGAAAAGTGTAGTATGATTTCCTCTCAGGCCGTTCGTACCGCAAACCAACACAGGTAGATGGATGTAAGTGCATTAAGGTGATCGGGAGAACCCTCGTTAAGGAACTCGGCAAAATAGCAGCCGTACGTTCGCAATAAGGCTTCCCACGGTAACACGTGGGCGCAGCGCAAGATCTCTAGCGACTGTTTACCAAAAACACAGGTTCCTGCTAACTCGCAAGAGGATGTATAGGAGCTGACTCCTGGCCAGTGTCGGAACGTTAAACCCGCTCGTTAACGCGAGTGGGCCAAGCGCCGATGAACGCCGGCCGTAACTATAACGGTCCTATGGTAGCGAAATTCCTTGGCACGTAAGTTGTGTCCCGCACGAATGGAGTCACGACTGGAGAACTGTCTCAACGAGGGACCCGGTGAAATTGCAATGTCGGTAAAGATGCCGCCACCCTGCGGCTAGACGGTAAGACCCCATGAAGCTTCACTACAGCTTGGTATTGGCTCGTCGAATATAATGCTCAGTATAGGTGGGAGACTTTGATGGTACGCTTCGGCGTTACCGGAGTCACAATATGAGATACCACCCTTTATGTTTGACGCGTCTAACGGCGTGGTGTGAATCCACCACCCGGACAGTGCCTGGCGGGTAGTTTATCTGGGGCGGATTCCTCATAAACAGTAACTGAGGAGCCTATAAGGTCAGCTAGGTACGGATGGAAACCGTGCCGATAGTGCAAAGGCATAAGCTGGCTTCACTGCAAGACATACATGTCGCGCAGACACGAAAGTGGAGCTTAGTGAACCGACCGTTCTCATATAGAAGAGCGGAAGATCATCGGATAAAAGCTACTCTGGGGATAACAGGCTTATCTCCCCCAATAGTCCACATAGACGGGGAGGTTTGGCACCTCGATGTCGGCTCGTCCTATCCTGGGGCTGAAGAAGGTCCCAAGGGTTTGGCTGTTCGCCAATGAAAAGGGTACGCGAGCTGGGTTCAAACCGTCGCAAGACAGGTTGGACCCTATCTGTCGCAGGCGTGGAAACTTGAGGAGCGTCCTTCCTAGTACGAGAGGACCGGAAGGGACCAACCTCTGGTGTACCAGCTGTCAAGTTCTTTGGCATTGCTGGGTAGCTACGTTGGGCTGGTGATAAGCGCTGAAAGCATCTAAGCGCGAAGCCCACTCCAAGACCAGGTTTCGTATGAGACTCCTAGAAGACTACTAGGTTGATAGGTGGAAGGTGTACGCACAGCAATGTGTTAAGCCGATCCATACTAATAAGTCCAGTTGTATGAATACGTGTTTATTTCACTTGACGTGAACTTAACCGTTCATACTTCCTCGCAACCCAACAAACAAAACAAAAGTATAAGTCAGGGAAGGCATGTCGCATTTTACGGATATCATGTGCTGGGCTAGTAATACGGTACTAGTAGCTCATGTGATCAATTATGGTGCGCAATGGAACCAATTTTAGTACCCACACGTATGGTACTTTCGATGCAGTGTTTGCGGTGTCTCAAGCGAAAGGGAAACACCTGTTCCCATTCCGAACACAGCAGTTAAGCCTTTCAGCGCCGATGGTAGTTAGAATTAATACTCTAGCAAGAGTAGGCCGATGCCGCATACCTTGCACCGAAAGTACATACGAAAAAACTCCCCTTACCGAGGGGAGTTTTTTGTTGGAAACAACTTCCTAAAACACCAAGGTGGCGATGTAGGCAATAATCATAAACGTAATAAGACTAGAAAAGCTTTCAGAGAAAAATCGCTTCCATGCAAGGGCAAGATTGCCCGTAGACGTTCCCCAAAGGATGTTTTGCCCGATAATTGGCACCGTAAAGCACAACCAAATCATAGGAATGTAATAATATATCGAGCTTGCTGGTGCGCCATTTTGGACACTGTAGCTTGTCACAAATGCAATAAACAGGGAGGTGAGGAGCGAAAGAATCAGCTGTACGCTGTATGACTTCCACATTTGAGGCGCCATTTCGTTTCTTATTGCCTCTTGCTCCTTTTTCGATAGTTTATCAAACCCGAGGTATTGCATATGCCACTTACCCATGGGCGTCCAATCTGGGTTGTACCAAATCGTACCAACTACGGCGCTTACGATCGCGCCTCCTACTCCAACAAAAAGTATTTCGATCATAAAAATATAGTAATTAGATTATTGTAAATATTCTGCAATAACGATTTTCTTTTGGCCCATCATAATCTTCCAAGAATCTGGGCCGCTCATCAGCTCACCAAAGTTCTTTGGAAGAACCTGCCAGCGCAGTCCATATTTGTCGATACACCATCCGCACTGCACTTCGCTGCCGTCTTTCGTGAAGTAGTTCCAGTATTTGTCTATTTCTGCCTGGTCATCACACTGCACGGTAAGGGCAAATGCATCGTTAAATGGGTCATGTTTCTGTGCCGTACTCATCAGGGAATACTTCTGCCCAAATATCTTCACTTCACACATTTCACTCTTACCGCTTGGAGTTTCTCCAAGGTTTACAATCGTTCCAGCCTCAAATGCGTCTCCAAAGACACCCTTGTAATACTCCAAAATTGGAGCCATTTCTCCTCCTGTTTCGCTAAACCACAAACTTGGCATTAATTTGTTTTCCATATTGTTATGCAATTATTAGAAGCTAATAGCTTATATGGAGTATTATACTCTTTCTGGCGGAGAGGGTGGGATTCGAACCCACGTGCCCCTTTCGGAGCTACCGCATTTCGAGTGCGGCCCGTTATGACCACTTCGGTACCTCTCCCTCCCCATAGGGTAGCCGAATAGGCGAATAAGTCCATTGGAGGCAAGTTTCCTAGACTTTTGGCTTTATATACAGTATAGTTCAACCTTATGGTAAAACGGAGATTTCCATCAAAGAATAACCGCAAAATTGTAGATGTGCTGCAAGAATTGAAGCTGTCTGAAGGAAAGCTCATGTTTATTTTGAAGGAAGTTGGCGTCCGTATCGTAGAGGGGCAAAAGAACCTTGATCAATCAGAAATCGCCCGCGTACGAGGATATTTGAACGAACAGGAGCGCCGAGCGCAGCTGAAGAGTAAAATGATTGAGCTGCCTTCTATTGTTCGCGTTCAAGATTTAGCAGTAAAGCTAGAATTACCCATTGGAAACGTGCTTTCTACGCTGCTGAAAAATGGTGTGCTTGCGAATATTAACGATGATTTAGATTACGATACAGCTGCAATTATCGCAGAAGAATTAGGGTACAAAACCACAGAAAGCGTAGAAGAACTCGAAAAAGACGTACTTACCGTAGAAAAACTCAATGAAATTCTCAAAAAAGAAGACCCTGCGAAGCAAAAACCTCGCCCTCCCGTTGTAACCATCATGGGTCACGTAGACCACGGAAAAACCACTCTGCTCGATACCATTCGCTCCACAAACGTTGTTGCAGGGGAAGCTGGTGGCATTACGCAGGCTATTTCAAGCTACCAAGCAGACCATAACGGCCGAACGATTACGTTTATTGATACTCCCGGGCACGAAATATTTGATTTTATGCGCCAACGAGGAGCTTCGCTTGCTGATATCGTCGTGTTGGTAGTTGCCGCAGACAGTGGAGTACAGCCACAAACAAAAGACGCTGCTTCATACGCACAAAAAGAAGGATTACCAATCATTGTTGCAATTAATAAGATAGATCGCCCAGAAGCGAACGTGGAGCGCGTAAAAAAGGAGCTATCAGAAATGGGCCTCCAACCAGAAGAATGGGGCGGGAAGACTGTTATGGTAGAAGTTTCTGCGCTCAAAAAGCAGGGAATTGATACATTATTAGAAATGATTCTCCTCACCGCAGACGTACAGCAGGTTCAGGCAGATCCAGACCGAGGCGCACTTGGAACCGTTATTGAAAGTAGACTAGATAAAAGTCTTGGATCTGTTGCAGTAGTCCTTATTCATACCGGCACACTGCATGTAGGGGATGACGTAGTTGTTGGAAAGGCAACAGGAAAGGTGCGCGCAATTAAAGATTTTAGAGGGAAGCAGATCAAAAAAGCTGGTCCGTCTATGCCAATTACTATTATTGGACTGAAGGACGTTCCGCAATCTGGCGATATTTTGCAGGTCGTAGAAGCTCGCCAAGAAGCAGTTTCAAAAGCAGCGCAGCGCAGAGCGCCCCTGAAGCGCATGAGCAAATCAGAAGAGGGTGACGAGAGAAAAACGCTCGCAATTGTACTAAAAGCAGATTCTAAGGGCTCTCTAGAGGCTCTTGAGCAGACCATTACAGCTATGGTGCCTCAAGAAGTGCGCCTTTCCATTCTCCGTTCCGATGTAGGTGCCGTTTCCGATTCCGACGTTCTTACGGCGAAAGCAGGCGGAGCTATTATTTACGGATTTTCTGTACAGGTAGCCGGCATGTCTCAGAAGCTCGCCGACAAAGAAAAGGTGCCCGTTCGCTTATTTAACATTATTTACCAGCTGTCTGAAGATGTTCGAAAGGAAATAGATGACCGCTTACCGGTAGATATTGTTACAGAAGACATTGGTCGCATTAAAGTGCTCAAAGTGTTCTTCTCTACTGCAAAAAAGAAGATTATCGGAGGAGAAATAGCAGAAGGAATCGCCGAACCAAACGCGAAAATTACTATTAAACGCAAAGAAAAAGCGGGGAAAGACACTGTTGCGGAAGTTATTGGTCGCGGAACGATTACAGAATTGCAGAAAGAAAAACGCCCACTTCAAAAGGCGGAAATTGGGGACCAGGTTGGAATGACCATTGAAGGGAAGGGGAAAATCAAAGAAGGGGACGTACTTGAAGTGTTCCGAGAAACGAAGGTAAAGAAAGTCGGCACACTATAATATAAAGAACACGTATTGTGTCCAAGAGAATAGAAAAAATTAACCGCCACCTCCAAAGAACTGTTGGCGACATTCTCCTAAAGGAAGCTGATCTTCCGCTTGGGGTGCTTGTTACTATTTCAAATGTAGACACAACTCCAAACCTTCGCTTTAGCGATATTTGGTTATATATTTCTCCGGAGGATAAGGCAGCGGAAACACTCGAGATGCTCAAAAAACAAATGTACGATATTCAAGGGGCACTCAACCGAGCGCTCGAATTTCGACCACTTCCACGTATTCGTTTTCGACATGACAAAGGATTAGAATACGCTGATACTATTAATAAGAAACTCAATGAACTCGAAACTGAACATGACACATAAGCTCTTGGAACCGTATAAAGATACGGTTTCTGACATCGTTTCTACGCTTTCTACCGCAAAGCGTGTGCTAATCGGCACGCACGAACATCCCGATGGTGATGCTCTTGGGTCTTCGCTCGCGGTGCTCCATGCGCTTGAAGCAAAGGGAATTGAAGCAACCGTATATATTCCAGACCCAGCTGCAGATTTCTTTGAATTTATTCCCGGATACGAACGGCTCACAACAGAAAAGCCAGACGTTGCATCATACGACACCGTTATACTGCTCGATTACACGCAGCTCCCGCGTACCCACATAGAGCAAGAAGTGCTCAACCACGATCGGGTTATTACAGTAGATCACCACTACGACAACACACGAAAAACTTCTATAAACCTTGTGGTTCCCGAAGCAAGTGCAACTGCACACATTTTGTTCTCATTGTTTTTTGCATTGGACGTTACCATCACGCCAGATATCGCAACGTGCTTGCTAACCGGAATCTTTACAGATACAGGGTCATTCATGCACGACTCTGTTACGCCCGATATTCTTCAAATTTCTTCGTATTTAATGCAAAAAGGAGCTCGATTGTCCCACATTGCCCACGAAACATACCAGAAGAAAGACTTATCTGGCCTGCGTATTTGGGGACGAGCGCTGTCTCGAATCCTCGTAAGCCAGAAAACAGGAGCAAGCGTGGCAATTATCACTAAAGAAGATCTAGAACAGTGTGGCGCAACCCTCGACGACCTCTCTGGTGTTGTAAGTATGCTCAATGCGCTTCCAGACACGTCCTTTGCGATGCTTCTTGTTGAATATGAATATGGGAAAGTAAAAGGAAGCCTTCGTTCCGAGCCACAAAAGGGAGTAGACGTAAGTAAAATTGCAAAGCACCTCGGCGGTGGTGGGCACAAATTGGCATCCGGATTTGAAATTGCAGGACATATCGTAAAACAAGATGGCATCTGGCGCGTTTTGCCGGTATCGTAAGGAACACATCTATGAAATTTTTAATTTTTGGAGACGTTGTCGGCAAAGTAGGAAGGGATGCAGTTTCAAACGCACTCCCAGCACTCCGCGAAGAGTTTGAACCCGATGCAGTCATTGTAAATATTGAAAACATGGCGCACGGGAAAGGAATTTCTCCAGAAACCTTAAAAGAAGCTCGCACATGGGATGCGTTTGCATTTACAACAGGCGACCATGCATGGGATAACGCTTCTGGTATCGACATTTTAAATGATTCAAGTATTCCGGTTGTACGTCCAGCAAACTACCCTGGCCACGTACCTGGCAGAGGGTACATTGTCCTTCAATTGGGGGCATATGAAGTTGCAATTATTAACCTCCAAGGCCAGGTCATGTTTAAAAATCAGCCAAATAACCCATTCCATACGCTTGACGAAATCCTCAAAGACCCTATTGTTGGCCGAGCCGCAATAAAACTGGTCGATTTTCACGCAGAGGCAACAAGCGAGAAGCGCGGCCTTGGGTGGCATGCTGACGGAAAAATTTCTGCAATGTGGGGAACGCATACACACGTGCCAACCGCAGATGCACAAATTCTTCCTGGCGGTACGGGATATATTACAGACGTTGGAATGAACGGCGCATACGACTCCATGATTGGCATGGACAAGAAAGGACCCTTGAAACAATTCCTAACTCAGCTACGATCAAAGATGGAACCACCCGAAGAGGGGGCGATGGAAGTTGGAGGACTGTTCCTTGATATAGATCCAACAACCGGAAAGACAACTACCATTGCACAAATTCGTCGTATCCTGCAGAATGTTTAATATCGCTTACATAAGCCATAATCCAATATGATCAACAAACAGATTCTTATCGATAAAGTAGCAGATGCAACCAGAATGCCTCGAAAGCATGTGGATTTAATTGTGAGTTCGTTTCTAGAAATCATCATCGACAAACTTTCTCAAGACGAAAAAATAAATCTTTCTGGATTTGGTATTTTTGAAGTACGAGAACGAAAAGGACGAAAGGGAGTAAACCCTCGAAATCCAAATGAACCAATGCAAATCCCAACTGTTCGAGTTGCAAAATTCCGACCAGGCAAGACCTTGAAAGAAGCTGTAAAGTAAGATACCCTACAGCCTATCTTCGCGGGTATCGTATAATGGCTATTATGGGACCCTTCCAAGGTCCAGAAGCGGGTTCGACTCCCGCTACCCGCTCAGAGTATCGCCAACGGGGCGTCGTATACCGGTAGTACGCATGGTTTGGGACCATGTAGACTGGGTTCAATTCCCAGCGCCCCGACAAAACAGTAAGAACAATATGCTATACTAAGCCGCATGAATTACGGGCGGTATAAATGGCCACATTTCTTTTTAAGCGCCGGGCTTGGAGCAGTATTTCTTTGGATTGGGATCGACATTCTTCGTCATCCAGATGCATGGGTTGGCTTTCTTCCCGGAAATATCCCCCTCGGAATAAGCAGAGAAACTGCACTTCAACTTGGAGGCGCATTCGATACCGTCCTAGGCGCAATTCTTATCATGCGATGGTGGCCTAAAATCACCGCTGCCCTCGCTGCCGTTCATCTTGCAGGGATTATTGCCATACACGGGCTCGATGCCGTTCTTATTCGCGACGTAGGGCTCCTAGGATGCGCTCTGGCGCTTCTTTCGTGGCCAAAGCGTCATCACCGCAGTTACGGCTCCTAGTACATTCCTAGTGGATTTGTAGGCTTTCCGAATCGACGAACTTCAAAGTGTACGTGTGGGCCAGTAGATCGACCAGTTGAACCCATTTTTCCAATCGCAGCGCCTTTTGCTACTTTCTGACCGACTGAAACGTAGAACTTATCTAAGTGAGCATAGTACGTGGTAAGCCCTGCGCCATGGTTGATAATAATAAGATTTCCGTACCCGCCAAGCCATCCAGCAAATTCCACCGTACCGTTTTGAGCCGCAAACACAGATGGTCGAGACCTGTTATCAACATCGATCCCGGTATGCCCACCAGCAAAATACTGAGAAATATGCTTGCTTACCGTCGGCCATACAAATCCTTGCCCAGAAGATGATGTGTCTTTTGGTTCTGGCGTAGGCTCATTTTTATCTACATCACGAGCAATGACAGTATTTTGAGAAACAGTCCTTGGAGTTTCTCGCGGGGTGATATATCCATCAGGAATAATAAGAACCTGCCCGATAGAAACCTTTGCGTTTTCATCTAAATCATTATACGCAATGATATCCTTAGCCTTTGCGTTATACTTTGCCGCAATCTGCAATACTGTTTCCCCGTTCGCTACCTTATGAAGCGCTCCCGTTGTCGGCAAAATAGTAAGATGGTCTCCAACCTTAATAACATCATTCCCGTCGAGTCCGTTTGCCCATAACACCGTATTTGTTGAAATTCCAAACTTAGAAGCAACTCCAGCAATCGTATCTCCTTCTTGAATTGTGTATACAAACGGCTTGTCATGAGTGCTGCCTCCAGAAGAACTCTTTGATTTAGAAGATCCATCAGAAGATGTATCCTCTATAGAAGGCTGAAGGGGAGCAACCACTGCATTGCCCTCTAGAGTTTGGGCAAACTGAACTTCTGGATCATCAAATGTAATAAAATTGGCATCATTTGCGTCAACAACTGCTAGATGATTCCCGGTTGCTGAAGATGCGGTAGTTTGTGCGTACGCAGAAGGATCAAGAGGTCCTTCAGAAACCTCTTCTCCTGAGATATATGTATGCAACAGTGAACTTTGGCTTCCTGCCCCTGCAACACGACCCTGTATCGCAATAGCGGCTATTAAGCCAAAAAACACTATATGAACAACTGACTTCTTAGATAGAGAAGGCGCAGTTACGCGCGCTTTTCTTAATTGTCGCTTTTGTAAAATACCTTACTCCTTTTTTAGGGGGGTTAAGGTTTGTGTTGCATGTTTATATATTTGTCAGTAACCACTGACACATAACAAGACATTGTAGAGGAGCTGGCGGCATAGTCAATCTTGACATTTATTGCAATATAATGTTTTAGAAAACTCCATTTTTATAGTACACTTGCCTGCATGCCAAATGCACTTACAGGGCTCAACGAGCAACAACGGGAGGTTGTCCTTGCCACCCATGGCCCAGTCCTTGTTCTTGCAGGAGCCGGCTCGGGGAAAACGCGAGCGCTTACCCACCGCATCGCGTATTTAGTCGAACAGCAGATCGCTCAACCCGACCAAATCCTTGCAGTCACATTCACGAATAAGGCTGCCGCTGAAATGAAGCACCGTATCGAAGGACTCGTAGGATCGGCTGCCGTCACGCCCCGTTCAGTAAGCACATTTCATAGCATGGGAGTCAAAATTCTTCGAGAACAAGCTCATTTTCATGCTCGATCACGCGGGTTCACTATCCTGGACTCAAAGGACTCCGAAAAACTTGTCAGAAAAGCACTTAAAGACTCCGGGTATTCACTAAAAGAGTGGAGCCCCACTTCTGTTCGAGGAATGATATCTCGCCTAAAACATGAATACGTAGATAATCCACCCCTTAGCGCTGCAGACAGCCCTGCGGAGGAAGTTCTGGCAAAAATCTTTCCAATATATGAAGAAATGCTCGCCGATCACGACGCATACGACTTTGATGACCTCCTGCGAATTCCATTAAGAATACTTCGCTCCGCGCCCGCCGTACGTTCGCTCTATCAGGCGCGCTGGCGTTTTCTTTCCGTAGACGAATACCAGGACACAAACCCCATGCAAGACGAAATTATATCTCATCTTCTTGGGCCAGATCGCAACATTTGCGTTGTAGGGGATGATTATCAGTCCATTTACTCCTGGAGAGGTGCAAACGTGGATCATATTCTACAATTCGAGCAACGCAATCCAGGATGCAAGACAATCCTCTTAACACAAAACTATCGCTCCACGCCTCATATTCTAGAGGCAGCAAATAGTGTTATTTCTCATAACGTAACCCAAAAACATAAGACTCTTTGGACAACCCAAAAAGAAGGGGATGAAGTTGAGCTTGCCCTATTACCATCCGACCGAGCCGAAGCAGAGTGGGCATGCAAGCAGATACGTGAATACGTTCATACAGGCGGCTCCCTTAAAGATTGCGCGGTACTCTATAGGACCAATGCCCAGTCTCGCCTCATGGAAGAACAGTTTCTCATGCACCGCATGCCATACACTATAGTAGGAGGGTTTCGATTCTATGATCGAAAGGAAATTAAGGACGCACTCGCAATTCTTTCCTTCTATACAACGCCATCATCAAGGGTTCATTTTGAGCGCATTGCAGACGCATTATTAACCAGAGTTGGTCCAAAAACGATTGACCGATGGGACAAAGAAGCAAAAGCAACAGGAACAACGCTTGGAGAATATCTTTCTTATGCCGCAAATAAGCCGGATATTCGCACCGTATTTACAGCGTTTCGTCAGACAAGAGGAGAACAGCATGAACGGGTATCAGATATATTGCAATCCCTTCTTACAAAAACGGGATACATGGCCCATCTCGAGAGCCTTCCAGATGGAAAAGATAGAACAGAAAATGTGAACGAACTACTCAATGTTGCAGCCGGATATGCAACAATTGAATCATTTCTTGAAGACACCGCACTCCTTTCGGACATCGACACGCTCGATTCTAGCGACAGCCGCGTTACGTGCATGACCCTTCATGCTTCCAAGGGCCTTGAGTTTCCCCGCGTATATATCATTGGGTGCGAAGAGGGCCTTTTACCGCACCAAAATAGCGTTTCATCATCTGCGCAGCTCGAAGAAGAACGACGGCTTTTTTACGTAGGCATTACCCGTGCGCAGCGATATTTAACACTCACCCACAGCGCGTATAGGTTCAAGGGTGGAGAAATGGTACCCCAAGCACCGTCTCGTTTTCTCGATAACCTGCCAGAGCATATTCGAGTCGAAAAAGAGAACACATACAATGTTCAATCAAATTACGAGACAAATTCGGACATTGTCGACTTTCTTCACGAAGAGCCTGCCATGGTTCAGCCAACTTCCGGCTCCTATGTAACTCATCCAAGATTTGGACGAGGGGTGATTATTGGCATCGTGGGAGAAACTCTTACCTGCGTGTTTGAAGGACATGGAGTAAAGCAGGTCGATGCCGCTTCTTGCACCGCAAGCGCATAGCTCACTCAATCCACCAAATCATCAGTCGATACGCGGAGCTCCGAACCTATATCAAAAATCGTGCATGTTATTTTTTTAAAATGCGGCTAGGATTACATATATGAATGAACCTCTAACCGATCCCGATGCACTTCAGAATTTTTTATCTTCTCACCACATACGCGCGAGCAAATCACTAGGGCAAAACTTTCTTGTGTGCGAAGAAGTTGTTGAGTCGGTATTAATTGCCCTTCATAAAACTTCACTCCATATTACAGAGCTCGGCCCAGGCGTAGGCGCACTCACTCAAGCGCTTATTGGATCGGGATACACCGTCCGGGGAATAGAGAAAGATGACGATTTTGCGCGCCTTCTTCCAAGTGTTATTCCAGCATCTAAGCGAGAAGCCCTTACGGTTATCCATGATGACTTAACAACGGTGGATTGGAGCTGGAGCGAGAATGAGACAAACGACGGCTATGCGATTGTAGGGAATATCCCATATAACATTTCAGGAAAAATAATTCGACTGTTAACAAAGCAACAAACTCTTCCAAAGACCGTTATACTTCTTTTGCAAAAAGAGGTTGCAGAACGCATCGTGCATACAGAAAATTCCATGAGCCTACTCGGGCTAGCCACTGCACTATGGGGCACATCTAAGCTTCTCTTAAACGTCCCTCCAGACTGTTTTATCCCTGCCCCAAAAGTTCATTCTGCACTTATACAAATCACACCACTTTCAGAGATGCTTCCACTTAAAGAGCGTGAACGTATTATTGAAAAAGCTCGACCGTTCTTCCAAGCAAAACGAAAGCAACTTGGGCACACATTAAAAACTGCATACAACAAAACAGGCGAAGAAGCGGAGCAGCTTCTTCAACGTATCGAAATATCGCCAAAAACACGCCCAGAAAACCTTTCTCCAACTCAATGGAAGCAGCTGTGTGATATACTGTAGTGCATGTCCCGCCGCGTCGTTATCGGCATTCTCATCTTTCTTATTATCAGCGTTATTGCAGGCGCCGTAGTCCTTATCGTATCTCGCCTTAAAACCAATTCAGTAGTCGTTGTAACCCCTTCTCCAAGCTCATTTCCGCAATCAAACCTAAACTCTCAACAAGTAGCAGATCCTACCGGCGACCCAGACCAAGACGGCCTCTCCAATGCAGCAGAAACTCTCTGGGGTACAGACCCAAATAATCCGGATACCGATGGGGACGGGTTTAAAGACGGAGAAGAAGTTGGGGCATCCCACAACCCGACCATTGCAGGGCCAAACGATAGGCTTCCGGTAGGATTTCAGCCAGGACAAAACGTAACTCCGCTCACAAGCGCAGCTCCAAACCCTCAAACATTTGAATCGTTTTTTTCTTCATCAGTCGACGTAACCGGCGGAAAGCAAAATATTACCCAGGAATACAACCAATCCGTTCCGGATAAAGATAAAACTACCGTTACGCTCGTTCAATTCGTCCAAAAATACCCAATAACAACGTCCCTACCACAACTGAACCAATCCGCCATTACTCCCGATCAAGACGTTCCGCTCGCACTATCCCAGTACATGAGCGTAGCAGGAGATATCGATACCCTTTCCGACAGGACTCGAATGTCTACAGCTGTGAGCAATCTCCTAAACGACCAAAATCCATCGGGTTTTGCAACCCTTGCCGCACGAGTTTCTTCCTTCCAAAGCGACGTAGAAAAGCTCCGAGTGCCTCCGCAGGCTACCCAGTACCATAAGCTCGTTATAGGGTATTGCGAGCTTCTTGCCGGAACACTAAACCAAATCGCAAATTTTAAAAATGATCAGATTCGAGCCTTTGTGGCCCTCCGCCAATTGGACGCCATAGATCGCCAATATTACCCAATACTCATTCAGGAGCGCGCCAGGCTCAACGATTTAACAAAATAACATTTTATGAATTCGATAAACAAAATAGGAATACGAATTGCGATTATCACTACCGTATGCATCGTTGGTATTTTTGGTATTTGGAAAGTAATAGAATACGGCATTTCGTCATATAAAACACAAAAGGTTGCAACAATAGCGACTATAACCCCCACACCTTCCATACCCCCAAGCCCTACCATCAACCCAAACCTAGAAAACGAGCTCAAAAACTTTGCAGATAATGTCCAGAAAGATCTTTCTGGATACACCAAAAAATATGTTGACTCACTACCAACCGGCACTACAAAAGAACAAGTACTTGATCAAAAAAAGATAGAGGAGTTTGTGGATGCAAATAGGCAACCACTGCTTCCGGATCTGGTAGATGGCGCGCTAAAAACTACGACGACTGCCGGGAAGGCCACTATCCAAAAATATCTCGACTCTATTTCGCCTACCCAAAATAAAGATATTGCAGTTGTAACAGGAGACATGATCACACAGGCATTAGAAAAGCAGCAGAGCAGCGCGGAGCTTGAGGCAATGGTGCCTATTCGTGCCTCTGTTGAGAAGAATTTGGAAATATTTACAAAGATAAAAGCACCAAAAGAAGCACAAGATTTACACAAAAAACTTTTGCAAGCAACTACCTCGCTACTCAACAACATCACACTTCTACAAAACATGAGAAATGACCTTATAGGGGGGCTTATCGGGCAAAAAAATCTTGCTGATTTGAATGGAGTGTTTACCGACATCGGCAATCAAATTCTTTCCCTCGAAACGAAATACGATATTAAGTAAATCATGCTATAATACTGGGCAATACATTGGTCGTATGCCTGTACACGTTTTTTATTCTTTTCGTTCTGTGCGTAACGTTTTTACGCTTGTTATTTCGCTTACCGCCATCGCCTTTTTTACCAACATAGCCTACGCAGATCCGCATGCAGTGTTCTACACCGACCGAGCCCAGGAGCAGCTATTCTACAACACACTTGCAGCACTCAACCAAGCAGATTTTGTTGAACCAGGCCTCCCGAACGGCACAAATTACACACGGTCAGCGCTCCTTCAAAATAGATCCTCGGTCGCAGCTCGCCCAGGAGGGGGCCTTCAAGACAGTCGGTTTATTGCGGAGCAAAACCCTATAAATACTTCCACAAAAACAGATTTACCGGGGATAGTTACAAGAAACATCACCCTGGAGGGGAATGACTTATGGACTGCTTACCTCGTTAATCAGTTTGCACTAGAAACATCGTCTCGCAGAAACACAAGCGAACTTGCGCGTGTATATTGCCAAGGAGGGCTTGGCCGTACCGGGTGCGACACTAACATTACGAATACTGAGTCCCAACAACAGTCAGAAGCATTTGCAAATTTCCCCGTAGACCGGCAATCAGAGATTGCGTTTGGACGGGATAGTATTTTACAATCCGGCAACTCAAAAAACGAAGATGTTCTTCGAAAAATAGAAAAGGAGCCAAAAACGGAGCAAAATAAATCGCTTTATCTGCCTCGATACTATTCTCCGGAGCTTGCAGCTCTCCGAACGAACATTAGCGGCAATGAAGACGCGAACTCTATTATCACGGGGCTCACATCAAGCATCTCGGGGCTCTCTCCAAGTGGCATAAACCCAGATACATTTTCAGATGTTACTTTCTACAAAGGAGAAGTATCCCTTCCTCAGGACTACACGCTGGATCAGTATTTATATAAGCTTTCACAAGTAAACAATTTACCTATTGCCCTCCAGGGCATTGCGGATTCAGCAGAATCAAAGGCGAGGCTATCCCAACACTACGAAGAAAACCCCACGGCCATTGCAGACTCTACGCTCGTTACAGGAAAAGACGGGAGCGTGGTGCGGCAAATCCAAGTACCAGCATCCGCAAAGTTAGCCCTAGTAAATGCAGGGGCCGATGTTGCAGTACAAGTTGCGCAAAACCAACACTTTGCAAACTCTGCAGAACTTGCAAATCCCGGAGGAACGGCTCGTACCGTCCCAATCGAGAGTATTCCTAAGGTTGCAGGCATTTCTACAACCGCAAATGCAACTGCTAGCCCCACACCCTCCCCTCAGGGGAAAGTTGCGGGCTTAGCTACAGATTTGTACGACTTATACCAACGCTACTACGACAACCCACCACCTAAAACAAACTCTCCGGCCGATAATCTCATAAATCCCGACGAAGAATCTGGGATATATGACCTTCTTCGTGCATACACAAACGACACGTATCTCAAGGGAAGCACGAACCCAGTTCAGTCGCTGTGCGGATTTTGTATTCAAGTCGACAACATCCTCGCTCAGGCGAAAAATGCTCTGGATAATATATTCTGCGCGCTATTCCCAAGCACAGAATATTGTCGGGAAAAGGCAGCCCCTTAGGATACTCCTAAAGATATGAAAAAGACTCTCTTTATTTTTAGCCTCTCAATCACCTTGCTAATACTTGGGTATCAAGCATCTCCTGTTGTCCACGCTCAAGCAAATCCCAACATAGGGAATATAGGCACAAGATCCTCTGCTCCAGAATTTTTAGAATTCATACCTATGGCACAACTCAGCGCCATAGAGGGGAAGAGTATCTCCGAATTGCAAGCAGTGGGTTGCACAGAAATAAAGCCTGTCTTAAAAAATGGTGTCGACGGAGGCGAGCGTGGCGTACGAATATTCCCAAGTCAAAAAGTGTTTGTACCAACAGAAAATGCAAACTCTAAAGCAACAAATACGCCACTCAGATATTTTGCATGCGGTATACCCGAAGCCCAAAAACTCCTCTATGGGGAATCGTCGCCGAATACAATAGTAAAGCTTATTGTAAGCATTATTACGCTGCTGCTCGCTGGCCTAGATTCAATTGCCACAATAATCCTAAATTGGTCAGGCAAACTTCTTATTACCATGCTTGGCCAAGGTACTTTTATTCAAAACGACCTCGTAAAGCAAGCTTGGCCTTTTGTACAAGGTATTGCGAATCTTGGATTTATTTTCTCTCTTCTTTACATAGCCCTTGCAACAACATTACGCCTAGAATCAGTCTCCAGCTCAATTCAGAAACTGCTGCCTAGATTGCTCATAGGAGCACTTCTTGTAAATTTCAGCCTTATTATCGGAGGCTTACTTATAGACGTATCCCGATTAGTTATGGCAGCAGAAATTCAACTTATTGGTGGGGGAGAGGTTACAGCAGACAACTTGAGCGTAAAACTTATTGATCAAGCAGGCCTGTATCAAAATGTAGCAAAGTTCCTCACAACAAACCCTATACACGGAGTACCGGTACCGGACCAAAGCTATGGATGGAAAGACCTCGTTACCGCAATCACAAGGTCGTTCTTTATCATCGCCTCTGCAGCGGGCATGGCAGTTTTAGGCTTCGGACTCCTTGAAAGATACATCGCACTGCTCATTCTTCTTATCATCTCTCCTCTCGCATATCTTGCAGTTACACTGCCTCAAACTTCAGCATATGCAAAAAAATGGTGGGAGAATTTTATAAAATGGGTGCTTTATGGACCTATTATGCTTTTTTTCCTGATTATCATAGTGCGCGTGCAGGCTTCAGATATTGCCGTAGTGCCAAACACCGATGCAATTTTAGATAAAGGGGTCTTCCAGCAAATCGTTAAATTTATTGTTGTTATTGCGCTGTTTTTCGTAGCAGCGACGGTAGCCAAAAAAGCCGGGGGTGCCGGATCTGGCACTATAGTCAACTGGGCACAAAAGAATCCTCGAAAAGCTATGTTGCTTGGCGGAGCGGTTACAGGAGGGGTAGCGCCCTTACTAGGAGCCCTTGCAGCCGAGCGGGCTACTCGAATGGCTGGGACCGGAGTTAAAAATGCTGGACGCGATATCTATGGTGCAGCAGGGGCAAATCTTAAAAATGCCCCTGGAATTAAAGGTGTTCGAGAATTTATGGGCTATGGCCTACGAGACGATAAGGGAAACCTAAAACCAGGCAAATCTTCTTGGGCCTCACGAGGCGCGAATGCACTCACCGAGAGATTTAATACTTCCCTGCAAAAAGATGTCGCTACCATTAAAAGTCTAGGAACGCTAGATCCAGATAAAGTGAAAGACGCTAACCTCGTACCTTCTCAATTAGGTAAGGGGCATATCGCGGACACATTAGGAGAGGCAAATATAAAGGTTATCTTGGAACATGGGTCTCAAGCCCAGAAGATGGCACTTATGAAGAACAAAGATTATATCGCCGGACTAAAGCCGGGAGACATGCAAAAGCTTCAACAAACAATTCTTAATTCGGTCCATACAGAAGCAACTAAAGCTGGGCCCGGAGCATGGGGGGCGCCCAACTCTATTACTCGAGGCAGTGCGGCAAAGGGTATTAGCGATGATGATAAGACGAAGCTTATCGAGCAGATATCTAAAACGGTGGAAGATCTTAAAAAATAAATTTCATGGAAATACTAGGCTTCACTACAATACCAGCAAACTCCTTCCTTATTATTCCCGAGGAAGCTAGGGCTAGTTATATACAGGCAATCATACCGCTGCATGCAAAGATACGAGATGTTTTATATTCTACGGATACAGGAGCATTTGTACGAGGGACAGCAAAGACCTATACCTTAGCTCCTGAGGATGCCCCTAAGATTGCATTTGCTATTCTAGAAATTGCCATTGGCAAAAAAACATTTGCACAACTTCCAGAAGTACTATCAAGCGAACTACAACTTCCAATGGATAAGGCTCAAAATAAGGCGGGGGAGCTAGAGAAAGATTTATTTGGCCCGGTACGAAATGAGCTTAACGCTTTTTTACAATCACAAAAAAGCGGAGTGACTTCACCAAATAAAATACCCCCAACAAAGCCGATGGCGAACATGCGAAACGTGCTGGATTTAAAAGAAATTACCCCTAAGCCAAAGCAACCACAGCTACCACCAAAACCGAGTAGCCCATCGCTACCATCAGCACAAAAGCCCAGCCTACAACCAAAGCCTCCAGTACCCCCAAAACGACCACCAGGCGTACCAATAACCCCTATTCATTTTTCCTAAGCAAAGCCACGTTCTATGCGCTTTCAAGTCCCTCAATTTACAAACATAGAAGATAAGGTAATTGGCCCATTTACACTAAAGCAATTCCTTATGTATGTGGTTGCCGTTATGGTGCTTGTGCCGGTATACATATACTCCGACCTCTCGCTGTTTATAACGATTGCACTACCAGTATTGGGAGTTGCGGCAGTATTTGCTCATCTTAAAATATACGGTAAGCCATTTGGCCAAGTGGTAATGGCAGCTGTCACATATGCCTCGAAGGGGCAGCTGTACATTTGGCGTCGTCGAAAAAATCAACCGTTTAAAATTTTAGATCCCGAATGGATTTTTTCAGAAAATACTCCGCAAGGGTACCAACTGGAACGCAAAGCTTCTTCACTCGACGCAGTCGCACAATCACTTGAAGCAACAGGAAGTATCAGTAAAGAAGATATTCCTGACCCGCTCATGGTACAATAGCATCGTATGGCAATGTTCGACATGATGAGCCCTCCTTCAAAGGGGAAGCCAAGCCAAACGTTAGTGCAAATTTCTGAGTTGCGCGACGGAATTGTGATCCTAAAAGACGGAACCATGCGAGCAATCCTCATGATTTCTTCCGTGAATTTTGCGCTTAAGTCCGAAGATGAACAAAATGCTATCGTATACGCGTATCAGGACTTCATAAACTCGCTCGATTTTCCAATTCAGCTAACAATATCTTCTCGAAAAATGGATATTACTCCATACCTGGAAGAGGTTCGACACCTACGAGACCTGCAAAAGAATGAGCTCCTTCATTTGCAAATGACAGAGTACATTAACTTTATTTCCGAACTGGTAAAGGGAAGCAATATTATGACAAAAACATTTTTTGTCACTATTCCATTCTCCGTAACACAGAATAAAAAGGAGGGATTTTTCGAAAAAATATCAAAAGGGGCAAAAAATACCGTCGGAAAAGGCGGGAGCATGAACGACATTGAATTTGAGCATAATAAAACCCAGCTTTTACACCGAGTTGAGCAGGTCGCAATTGGGCTACGAGGCATTGGACTTCGCGTTGTGCCACTGAAGACACAAGAGCTTATTGAGCTGTTTTATAACTACTTCAACCCAGCAACTTCTAGAAACCAACGCCTTCGAAATACAGAAAAACTGAATATTCAAGAAACAGATGCCCCGCTATGAACATACCTTTCCTACCCAAAAAACAAACTCCTACCGTCAAAAAGGACCCAAAGAACCCCGTCATAGAGCAGTTCGACAAAGGAGTGTCTTCGCTTCGTGACGTTATTGCTCCTTCCGCATTTAAAGTAAATACAAAGTCGCTAGAAATTGACGGAAAATTCGCAACAACCATATACGTCACAACATATCCCCGCTTTTTAGATACGAACTGGTTTGCTTCTATTGTTAATTTTGACGTGGAGTTTGATGTGGCAATGTTCATATACCCACAAGACTCAGCAACAATCTTAAAAGAGCTCAGAAAGCGCATTACACAGGTTTCTACGTCTATTGCCATGCAAGCAGAGCAAGGAAAGGTGCGAGATCCTCAGCTGGAGACCGCATACCAAGACATTGAAGAGCTCCGAGACAGACTCGTGCAGGGAACAGAGCGTTTTTACCAGTATGGTCTATACATCACCGTATATGCTAATAGTGATGAAGAATTGGACGAAATACTCTCCCAGGTAGAAGTATTGCTAGAAGGAAGGCTTATTTACGCAAAACCAGCCCTGTTCCAAATGGAGCAAGGATTTACGTCTACCCTGCCGCTTGGGCATGACAGCCTTGTAGTAAATGTAAATATGAATACCTCGCCGCTCTCTACAAGCTTCCCATTTGTAAGCTCCGACCTCACAAGTAACTCGGGAGTGCTGTATGGGATTAACCTACATAACAGTAGTCTTATCCTGTTTGACCGATTCAGCCTAGAAAATGCGAATATGGTTATTTTTGCAAAATCTGGTGCCGGAAAAAGCTACACCGTGAAGCTCGAAATATTGCGCAGCCTTATGTTTGGTACAGAAATTATCGTCATCGACCCGGAGCAAGAATATCGATACCTCGCGGAAGCAGTAGGTGGCGCATATTTGCAGATTGCCATATCATCCGACCATCGCATTAATCCGTTCGATCTTCCTGAACTTGGCGAGGACGAAAACCCAGAAGCAGTGCTCCGAGAAAACATCACTCGACTCATTGGACTTATATCACTCATGGTAGATGGACTATCAGCAGAAGAGCAGTCGATTGTTGATAATGCACTTTGGGAAACGTATGCATTAAAAGATATTACTCGCGGCGCTCGATGGGAAAAGCCCGAAGTTCCAACACTGCAGGATTTCTACAACATTACAAAGGACATGGAGGGCGGGGGTAACGTAGCCGTACGTCTTCAGCGTTTCGTGGAGGGTACGTTTGCGGGGGTATTTAACCGAGCTACGAACATAAATCTCGATCAGCAGCTTATTGTATTCAATATTCGAGACATGGAAGAAGAGCTTCGTCCAATTGCCATGTATGTAGTTCTTGGCTTTATATGGAACCGAATAAGAAGCGAGCTGAAGAAAAGAATACTCGTTGTAGACGAAGCCTGGATTATGATGCGCAACGAAGAATCGGCAAAATTCTTGTTCTCTATGGCAAAGCGTGCCCGCAAATACTACCTCGGCGTTACAACCATTACCCAAGACATTTCCGACTTCTTGGGCTCAAAATATGGAAAACCAATTGTAACCAACTCATCAATTCAGCTACTACTGCGCCAATCACCTGCAGCTATAGATGCACTTTCTGAATTATTCTATCTTACGGACCACGAAAAATTCCGACTTCTTGAAAGCGACGTAGGAGAGGGGATCTTTTTTGCGGGATTAAAACATGTTGCCATTAAAGTTGTTGCGAGTTATGCAGAAGACCAGGTTATTACGTCCGACCCTCAGCAGATTCTTGCAATTGAAGCAGCGAAGAAAGAATTAGATACATCAGCATAGACCCACTATGGCTGAAACTATTGCCCAGCAAGAACGATATAGAGCAGCCACGCTAAACGCTGCGCGGTACAGAAAACAGAACATTCAACAGGAAGTTCGAAAGGGGCTATTCCAAAACACAAACGCATCCCAAGAAGACTCGAGTGAAGAATCCTCAAGCCCCTCAGCATACAAACAACGGCTTGCCCTCATGAAGGCAGGGGCTGTAAAAGAGGCAAATAAACAAAGTGGTGCTGCCGTTGGAGCTACAATAGGTGGAACAATCGGTTCCATTATTCCGATTATAGGAACAGTTATAGGAGCATTTTTGGGAAGATTCATTGGGAAAAAGCTTGGGATTACGGGAATTATTATATTTTGCATTCTAGGCATTGTCCTATTTGTCGTAATATGTATCGCAATCCTAAAAGCTGTGTGTGATGATTATCTGTATGGATACCAATGGTTTCTTGGAGTAAGCGAGCTATGCTCAACGGTGAGCTTCTAAATGAACCTATGCATACTTTTCCTAAATTTTTTCTCGCGCTCATGACTGGAATCTTCTTGTTGTTTCCAAGTTCAAATGTGCTTATGGCTCAAACAGTCCAAAAAAACGGGACTTTTGGAAACCTTGAAGTAGGTCTCCCCGGCATCCCCGCAGGAGAATCGATTGATACGCTTGTTAAACCTGGATCCAAGCCAATTTTAACATTTATAAACCAAGCAGTAGACGCAGCTATTGCCATTTTGGTTATTATAGGGCTTATCTCAATAACGATTGGTGGATATTTATACATGACCGCTGCGGGTAATGGTGAACGAGTAAAAACTGCAAAAGAATGGATTCTAGCAGCCCTGGTGGGAATATTCCTAGCCCTTGTTTCGGTCATTATTCTCACGACAATCAATAACTACCTCGGGAAAGACGCTCAGGAGCCCCAACTTGGCCCGGTAGAAGGCTCGGCAGGAGATAGTCCATCTAGCAACGTTAAATAACATTCCGATTGCTTTATATTGCTGACAAAAAAATCAGCATCCACCATAGTGCGGAAAGATCGTTTTTCCAGTATATGGTATCGACCAGACCAAACCACAAGATAGAAATAAGCGCGAGAATAATTGCTTGAGCATATATATCATTATTTTTTATAGCCCGCGCCCAGTTCGAAATCGCTAAAATATTTAGAGCGCCAAAACTCATAAAGCCGAGTATGCCCATATTTAGCAAGAATGATATGACCCAATTATGAGGATCACGAAATACAAATTCTCGTTGCAGTGGATACCATAGCTGGATCCTTTCGTGCTCCTGCTGGAAGAATAATTTATGAAGCTTTTGTTGATATGCAGACTCGAATTGACCAAGGCCCACGCCAAGGATAGGGTGCCCATACATGAGCCTAGTTCCCACATCCCAAAGCTGAAATCTCACAGTAATTGAATTGAACGTTTGTCCCTCTATAAAGGGATGAATAAGATATGTAACTCTTCCGAAAATCAGACCAAAGACAAGATAAACGACCCCAAGCACAAGGGCCGATAGCCCTATTATTTTCACCGTTTTTTGCAGAGAATTTCGGTACAGAAATATTAGGCTCACGGTAGTTGCAACAATAGCAAAGAGCGCGCCAAACGATTGCGTCATCACAACAGCGATGCACAAAATAATCGCATACAATACGTATAACACGTTCTTCTTACGCGCCCCAATCCAAGCTGCCAATACTAAAACAGGAACCAGAAAGAGCGCGAGGGAATTCGGCACGTCGTATAAAGATTGAATCCGATCACTAACACCCAGGCGAGAAAACCCAAGTAGTCCGACAATCACGCCCGAGTATATAAGCGCGTGAAATATTTTTTTTCGAAGGCCAGAATCTTCACGAGCATACGAATACATACATAAACCTACTATCGCTGGAGTAATAACCCAACCCTTCAATATCCCAAGGCTATTGTGTACGTTCGAAGATATTGCTACTGAGATAGTAGCGGCGACAAAAAATAATACGATCCAAATCTCGTATACCAACGGAAGAGAAGCGTAGCCAGTTCGTATTTTTTTCCTTCCCGACGAAGTACACCATGCCCCAATAAAAAATAGCCACACAAAAACTTCAAAAAGATTTGCAGAAATCCCCCAAAACGAAAGGTGAATAATGTATGTCGGAAGAAGCCCGGCAAGAAGAGTAATAAAGATGTTCATCATAGAAGGAGCGCCGATAGGAGGAGGTACGGTATAAGAATGTGAGGGTAGAGCAGGGAGTTTGTTATCTGGGATTGCACCAACAATACGACCGTAGTCCATATAAAAAGAAGGGCTTCTAGCTTCCTGTAGCAAATCCAAAGAATGAGCTGATATGCCACCGTAGCGCCTATAGGAATAATAAAAAGGGTCAGCCCAACAATTCCCGTTGTAACCAGCAGCGTAATAAAACTACTATCTGAACCAGCACGAGAGTGTATCGAGAAGTCTGAAATTAGCCCTGCATCCTGAGCTACAAATTGATATGCATTATATCCAACTCCGAGGAATAAATTGTGTTCAACCAGGCGATGCCACGTTGCCTCGTACGCCTGTGTACGCAGCGAGATGGTTGGGTCATGCGTTAAAATACCAAGAGCTCGGTCTTGCAACGACATGCCCATAACAATAAGAACAACACACAGACCAGATACAAAAACAATCAACAAGGACTTTATTTTTCTGGACATAGTTGCTGAAAAAATCCATAACAATCCGCACACAACCGCACCCACACCAATCGAAAGATAGGTGCTTCTTGATTGAGTTAAAAGTATCCCAAGCCCCGCAATAGCCCCATAAAATATTTTTACAGGAACAGCGCCAAGACCTCGAGTCCAATGAAGAAAAACAGGGAAAAGCATAGCAAGAAATAATCCAAAAAAGTTCGGATCAAACCACGTGCCAACCATGCGATATTGGTGCGGATCCCACCCACCAAATACCCCTTCAAGCCTCGGCACAATAAGTATCTGCAAGTACCCAGAAATGAGCAGCAATCCGTATGTCCAAACCATACTATTCCGCAAAAAGGTACGGTGCTTTTTCTCCGAAGCAATAGCTACCGTTGCAGGAAGTAGCAGTAATATAGAAACTAGCCTAACCCAATAGAGCGCCATAATTATCACCTCTTTTTTCTCGTACACACCCCCATACGCCATAAGGAGTGCGCTAGTCCAAATGATAAAGGGGACAATAGCACACAGCGCGATACTAGATTTCCTAGTAATAGCAATTCGTCCTCTTAATAAAGCGACGAACACGCATGCTAGATATATACCAACTGCGATATCGCTCAGAAGCAATCCGCCGCCCTGCCCAAGTACTGGAAGCCGTATAAGCTGTCCGAACACT
>JBPOIM010000050.1:0-6239 GCA_052034485.1 Candidatus Anderseniibacteriota bacterium
AACGCAGGTACATTTACAAAAGGTACTGGTACCGTAACGTTCTCAAAAAGCTCAAGCACGCAAACCTTTAAGCCTGGCAGCAGCAGCTTCTACAACATCACTCACTCTGGTGCGGGTACAGTACAACTTTCTACAAGTACACTCACTGTTACCAATGCGCTCACCAACTCTGCAGGAACCTTTGACCTTGCCGGGGTAAGCCTCACCGCTACTGGAGCAACTATCTCCAACACCGCAACAATTCAACTCCAAGGAGGAGAAACTCTTACTGGATTTACGAACGATACGGATTCAGGAACTGTTACGTACAATGGAACAGGAACATATGCTTCGGGGCTTGTTGCTGGGAATTCGTACTACAACTTAACGTTCAACGGTACTGGCGGATCATGGACACTTGCCGCAGCACTCGATGTAAACGCTAACCTCACGATTACTGCGGGGACGCTGGATGTGTCTACTTCAAACTATGCAATTACTGTTGGAGGTACATTTAGTAATTCCGGTACGCTTACGGCTCGATCAGGAACCGTAACGTTGGACGGAGGGAGTCAGACTATTCTTGGATCTACGACGTTCTATAATTTTGTGAAATCTGTAACGTCTGCAGCAACACTTACCTTTGAGGCCGCATCGACACAAACAATCAATGGCACATTAACCCTACAAGGCGCAGTTGGCCAATTGCTGAGCTTGGTATCCTCTGTTACGAGCTCCATTTGGCATATTGATCCGATTGGGTCTCGAGTGATTTCGTATTTGAGCGTGAAAGATTCTACAAACGATAATGCAACAGAGATTGATTGTACGAGTAATTGTACAAATGCTGGAAATAATACAAATTGGCTATTTGGATCCTCGGACACAACTGCTCCAACTGTTTCTAGTTTTGACCCGGCAGATGATTCAACGGGAGTTTCTCCTTCTAGTAACTTTGTTATTACATTTAGCGAGAATGTAAGCGCGGTTTCAGGGAAAAATATCTACTTTAAGAAATCGTCAGATGACTCTACGGTTGAAACAATTGCCGCAGACAATTACAAGGTTACAGTTAGTGGAAATAAAGTCACAATTAACCCGGGTTCAGACCTTTCAGATAAAACATCGTTTTACGTTCTTATTGATTCTGGGGCATTTGTAGATGGCTCTTCTAACGCATATGCAGGAATATCTTCGACTACGGCTTGGAGCTTTACAACCTCTGATATTACCGGCCCAACAGTATCTTCGGTAAGTCCGGCAGATAATTCAACGGGAGTTTCTCGTACTGCAAATCTGGTCATTACATTTGATGAGGCGGTATCAACTGTTAGCGGGAAGAAGGTTACGATTAAAAAGACTTCCGATAATAGTATTGTTGAAGCAATTAACGTAGTTGGGCCAAATGTTTCTGGGAATGGAACGACTACAGTAACGCTCAACCCCGCAGCAGTTCTTGATGCGGGCACTTCATACTATGTACTTATAGATGCTGGTGCGTTTACCGATGTCTCTGGCAATGAGTACGCGGGAGTTACAAGTTCGACTGCTTGGAACTTTACAACTGCATCAGGAAGTTCAAGTACTCCAACTCCAAGCCCTGATCCTTCTGTCACCCCAACCCCAACGCCTACGTCTACCCCGGATCCTGGCTCTACTCCAACGCCTACACCAACACCAATAATAACTCCATGTGCATATTGGGATATTCTATGTTCGACTCCAACACCAACTCCGGATACGGACCCTAATGCATCTCCTACCCCAACGCCAACTCAAGTGCTTGGTGCCCGTGATGACGAACCGCCAAAGCCAACTACTGTTGGAGAGGGGATAGTCTCTCTGATCGCTAGGGTTACTGGAAAATCTAATGCAGATATTTTGAAATTCGCTCAAGAAAAGGGCCCCGTTATTGCAACAACCGTTGTGGGTGCTGGGGCTGCTGCTACGTTGCCTGTTGTAGCTACAAATATTCTTCCGCAACTTGCAAATGTTCTTCAGTTCTTTGGAGCATTCTTCTCTCTGCATCGTCGCAAGTCTCGTTGGGGGATTGTAGTAGATAGCGATTTGGGCCGTCCTATTGCGCATGCTGTTGTGCAGGTATTTGATGCAAAGTTTCATCAATTGAAGGATACGCAGATTGCAACTGCAGACGGGCAATTCGGATTCTTATTACCGCCAGGTGGATATTACATTGTTGTAAGTCAACCAGGTTTTATATTCCCGGCTCGCAAGAAGCCGCCGACGGTTCTTCATGGCAGTGAAAAGATTTATTTGGGAGAAGAATTTGAAAGTGACATGAAGGATCCCGATAAAGTTCCGCATCTTGTGATTCCGATGGATAGGGAAGATAAAACTCCAATTGCGAGCATGCTGTTCTCTCGATACTTCGAACGTTTCCTTGCGTTTGTGGATGGACTTGGTGTCGTGCTGTTGCTTGCCGGTGGAGGATTTAATACGTTCTTCTTGCTCACTGTACCAGGAACGCTCAACATGGTATTTGAAATTATTTATCTGCTGCTGTTCCTCGCAAAGTTTTATATTTTAGTGTCTCATCAAAAAGGATTAGGAGATGTTGAAGAAGCGGGCACGAAGATGCCGCTTGATCTTGCGATTATGCGTTTGTATGATTCGAAGACGAATCGTATCGTGCAAACTCGTGTAACAAATGTTCATGGAAAATTCTTCATCCTTGTTCCAACGGGAACATATACTGCTTCAATATCAAAGCCTGGGTACACAACTGTAACAAAAGAAAATATTTCAATTGCCGGAAGTACTTCACGCGCGCTCGCGATGCATTTTCAGTTATCAAAAGACTCAACCGGGGAAGGCGATGTAGTGCCTCCTCCTCGAGAAATTAACTTGCCTGGCCTAAGGGGTCGGAGAGCCGGAGGCTTGGACCGTGTCAGCACCGAATGAAACTGCGGCGTATTTTCCGGGAGATAACTCAAAGGTAACGCTCGAGGGGGTGCGCAGATTGCGTACTTCTTTTGCTGTTGGTGGAAGGTTGTAATCTGTCGGATTTAACAAGTCGTCCGTTGGCGCAGATGAAGGAGTTATGGTTGGTTGTGCGGTAGTGTTTGCATGTCGACGTGCAAACTTTGTTGTCCCGATTATTACTACGGCCAGTATGCAAATAAGTATGATGCTATTGCGCGTGATTGTTTTCATGGGTACATAATAGCATAGGGAAGCATGAAGTAAAGTTGCGTTTGGGGAAGACGCATGCTAGGGTTACCCGTTCTTTGAAAATATATTTTTTTGTTCTGAAAAATAAATTTTCAGAAATAAAAATAAAAATTTTTGAAATATTTTCCGAAAAAATATTTTTGCACAGCACAAAAAATATTTTTTCGTGATACACTATTTTCTTAGAGGAGTTTGAACATTAACAATTGAAAAAATAATTCAACAAAAACTTTTGGTACAGGAGAGTTCCAATGACAGCAGGAGAAGCGACGTACGTTCCTCCTGTAAAAGGAGGACTGGACTTGAGTATTGGTGGAAGTGGAATAAGTCTTGATGCACTTGGTTCCAATCCAATTGGAGGGGGATCGAGTGAAATTTCAGGACAACTTTCAGCTTTGACTAATATGGTTCGTGAGATGAATGATAGACTTTTGCGTATCGAGGGGTCTGATCTCGATTTTGCGGCGTCTTCCGACACCTATCTTGTGAGGTTTCGGGTAGATGTTGTAAATAGTGATGGATCAATCGAAAGAAAGGAGAGAAGTTTAAGCTTGGGTGTTGTTCGGTTTATGCAAGATCTTACAACTACTCAAGTGCTACAAGTCCTCGACGGGAAAATTATTGTGGATTCGGATAAATGTCTGTTTCGAGGGGGTGGAAGGCATCATTTGCACCTACTCCGAGAGCAGCATCCATTAGTGCTAAAGAAGAACAGCAAGATTGTTTGTCTTGGGGATTCGATTACTGATGATTCCTCGGGTCTTATTTATCTAGAGCTGATTGATGAGCAGGGAGAGTTTCAATTCGGATTAGATAGTATGTGGAGAGCGGGTACAGGATTTTTATGTTTGGTTCTACCAAGGACATTCATTGATCCTGGGTTCCGAGCACTATCGACTCCCTCCGTATCGTTTGAATCAGTAGTTGTTCCTTCTGGCCTACCAGAAAACGTACCAAATGATCCTTCCAAAACGGGACCTATCAAGAAAGATGATACCGTTGTTGGCCTGGATGACACTCGGGCTGACAAAAAGAAGCCTCAGTGAGACTCCCGTTTCTAACGCCTCGGTGGCGTTTTAAATGGGAGTTTTTTCTTGTCAAAAAAAGTTGACATTTAAAATTAAAAGCGTACTATATTTGTCAGGGTTCTTTGACAGTTTTTGAAAGCATAAAAGCGAGTGCTTTTTGTGCGCTATATCGTAGTTTTAAGGAAAGAGAAGGTGTCATGATGACTGGATTGACGTTAGCCGTGGAAGCTGTAAGAGTTTTGCAGCGGGGACACGAGGAAAAGGTGCGAAGGCGACGCATTCAGGACAAGATACGAAAAGAGAAGCAGAGTCAGAAGAATTTTGAGTCGAGTCTCGAATTGATGGGACTCAACGTGCCTCACAATTCGACTCTGATCGCCTAACGCCAAGGGTCACGTTTCATATAAGCCACAGCAGAGTAATCTGTTGTGGCTTTTCTTTTTTCTGTATACTTACAATATGAAACGAACAGAATCCAAACATTCTGAACCGTATATGCCACTTGCGGCGCGATTGCGCCCCAAAACACTCGATGATTTTCATGGGCATACCGACGTGTTGGGAAAAGGGAAGGCACTTCGTCGCGCAATAGAGCACGCCGAGGTTGGGTCGCTTATTTTGTGGGGGCCGCCTGGTGTAGGGAAAACAACTCTTGCAGAACTTATTGCACGTAACATGGATGCGGCAATTGAGTTGGCGAAAAAAACGCCGGGAGTATATGCATCTGTTGGCGTGCATCCAGATGAAATTGCTGATTTGAGTGAAGTAGATTGGAAAACGTTAGAATCATACGCACTGCACCACACGGTGTGCGCAATTGGGGAAGTAGGTTTTGATACATTTCGGGATGGTGTTATTGCGGATCAAGAAATTGTACTTCGCCGGTTTATTGCACTCGCGCAAGCAGCGCATAAGCCTATGATTTTTCATGTTCGTAGCGGAAATGGTGTAGATGCGCACGAGGAGCTGCTTCGAGTGCTGTCTTCATACCAAAAAACAGAACTTCCTCGTGGAGTTATTCATACGTTTAGTGGAAATGCCGTTCAAGCGGATCGATACATACAGCTTGGTATGATGATTTCGTTTTCTGGAGTTATTACGTTTGCCAATGCGGGTGAATTACCAGAAATTGCAAAAAATATACCTCTTAGTTCTATGCTTGTAGAAACGGATTGCCCCTTTTTAACGCCAGGGCCCTATAGGGGAAAGCGGAATGAAATGGCATACGTAAAGTATGTAATTGAAAAGATTGCAGATATCCGAGGAGTTTCTTTCACTGATGTGGAAAAAGCGACAGAAGAAAACGCAAAAACCTTATTTTCCCTTGGCATATAGGCGTATTTTTTCGAAAAAATATGGTACAATAATCGCATGCCTGTGTATAAGGACGTAATCTTATTTGTGGATAGATTTTTTCTGTGTCTGTAGCGCAATTTCTCCGATTTTTTAGAGGCGGGTTCTTCAAGCTCGGCGTTGTTCGGGCTCTTCCTGTTACGATTATTTTTACCCTTGTTTTCAGCGGGCTCGGGCTGTTTTATCCGAAGGAAACTCGCGCTGCAACTACTACGTATAATTCCGGGTCTGGTAACTTCGTTGTTCCTGCCGGGGTCACAAGTTTGCAAATTGAAGGTTGGGGTGCCGGCGGAGGCGGAGGTTCCGGAGAAAATGGGCATGGGTCGGGTGATGATGGTGGCGGAGGTGGCGGAGGTGGATACTTTATAGAAACTGCCGCGGTAGTTACTCCGGGGCAAAACGTTGCGTATAGTATCGGTACTGGGGGTGCTGGGCGTGAGCTTGATAGTGCGACAAATGGAGGTAATGGTGGTGCAACTACGGTATCAACATTTTCATTAACGGCGAACGGTGGTACTGGTGGGCAGGCTATTGATAATGGCGGTGGCGGTGGTGCCGGAGGTTCTGCCAGCGGAGGAGACACGAATACGACGGGTAGCGCTGGTACATCTGCTGCCGCGGGTGGTAATGGAGGAGCTTCTCCAAACGGTGGTGCTGCACAAACAACAGACGGTGGGAATGGTAACG
>JBPOIM010000045.1:0-6822 GCA_052034485.1 Candidatus Anderseniibacteriota bacterium
GCACGCCTTCCAGCGACGGGCGCCGGCGGTGACCGCCTCCGCGACGAGCGTCCGGATCACTCCTCGTTCTCCGGGTCCGTGTTGTCGTCCTCGTCCCCCCAGATCGCCTGGGCTTTTTTTTTCAGGACGAGCAGCGCCGCCGCCTCGGCCAGCGCCTTGTCCTTGCGCCGGAGCTCGCGCTCGAGATCGCGGACCCGACGCGCCTCCATCGAGGCAGCCTTCCGGTCGGCCTTGCTGGGCCGGCCGTCGAGTGCCGCGAGCATCTGCTTCCGCCACTCGGCGAGTTGCGCGGCGTGCAGCCCCTTGCGCCGGAGGAACGCACCGAGCTCGGCCTCGGGAACGGCAGCGGCCTCGAGCACAACGGCGAGCTTCTCCTCGCTGCTCCATTGCTGCGACGGCTTCGTCGGCGAGGGCGTCTTGTCGTCGGGCTGGTGGGCGGACATCCCGCCGAGAGTAGTCTCCTTCTTCCAGCGGAACAGCGTCCCCTCGGGGACTCCCGCCTCGCGCGCCAGTACCGACACCGGCCTGGCGTTCGGCTGCAGCATCTTCTGGACGAGCTTCGTCCTGAACGTCTCGCTGTACACGGTCACGATGGTCTCTCTGCCCCCGGGCCTCGGTCGCGGCGGCGCTCAGGCCGCCAGCGGGATGCGACAACTACCCTGGCACAGGGGGTTGTCGGCACCATCCGGGAGCGCGCGGAGGTCGATGTCGACGATGGACTCGACGTGACGACGTTCATGGGCGAACACCGCTTCGCGAAGTTCGGCGTCGGTGACCGCGACCAGGTGGCCGCGGATCTGCCCAACCATCCGCACGGCCGTCGTGCGTTCGTTGAACGTCGTGCCGACCATCGCCCGGATGTGCATTTCGTGGGCTCGCTTAAACTCGCGAAGGAGTGGTGCGGGGTACTCGGCCTCGAACTCCTTCTTGTCAACGAAGTCATGGCACTTCGTGCAGAGCAACATGAGGTTGTCGACGTCCGAACGCCGCGCCATCGGCAACGGATCGCCGCCGCGTGGGCCATCCGAGCTCTTCGCAACGATGTGGGCCACGTTGCCGAGCATCGCCTTCTTCTTCGTCAGCGGCTCGTCGAGGAGGTAGGTGCCGCAGCCGGGGAATGAGCAGACGCCACCGGCGACGGTATAGAGCCGCAGGACCGTTGTGTCCTTGATGGACGGCGGGGCATCGCTGTCGATTGTGGTTCCTTGATCCTTCATGGTGCAGCCATCTCTTCGGAAGTTGTCGCCTCGCTGTCGCGGAACTCGTGTCCGCCGCCAAGCCACTCTCCCGTCGCGTGCCAGACCTCGTAGTAGTAGAGCCAGAGGCTGGTCCACGGCACGATCGTTTGGCAGATGGGCATGCTTGGATTCCACTCGTCGTTCAGGTGGACGCAAATGCGGTCGTCGGCGAAGGTGTGAGGAATCCGCTCGCCTGCGACCCGCCGAACGAGCCGAGGCATCACGACCGACACGCGCGGGCGCGCCAGTGTCGGGTGGTAGGCGACGCGCACTCGGTAGGTGCAACCATTCGGAACCAGCGTGCCGCTCCAAGCCCACGGGTTTCCGCGCGCGATCTGCCGAAACGAGGGGAACGCGAGGCGGAGCAGAGCGCCTTGTTCGTCGCCGGAGAGGGCTCTTCGTGACCTAGTCATCGCCGTAGAAGGTGTTGCGCGGGATGGTCGCGGCACCGCCGGTGGTCACGATGGCGCCCTTGGCCGTGACCCTGAGCTTCTCGGCCTTGCGCAGCTCGTCCATGCGCGCCGCGTGCTTCTTGACTGCACCAACCGCGATTTCTTCGCCGAACAGGCTCGACAGGAGCTTGTTCAGATCCGCGAGCCCAGGTGCAGACATCACCTTGCTCCACTCGCCCGAGAACCAGATCAGCCACAGCTTGAACTGCTCGTACGCGAAGCGGTTCTTGTCCCACTGCTCGCTGAGAAGCTCGTCGGGGTTCGCCGGGTTCCGAACCACGATCGGGCCTGACGACGCGGCGACGCGATCGCTCAGGTACTGCAAGACCTCGGACATCGTCCCCGCGGTCGAGGGCGCGCCGGCGTAGCCCTCACCCGCGAGTGTCGTGAGCACGATCGAGCGCGGCGAGAGTTCCGGGTCAGCAGCGAACCGGTCGCGTGCGCGCTTCAAGAGCTGCACGACGCGCTGAAGCGTTGTCTTCTCCTCCACCGACTGGATCGCCGGAAGCGGCTCGATCGCGGCCGCCTTGTCCAGCCGGACGGTCCGGCTACGCTGCTCGAACCAGGCCGCGAAGCCGAGCGGGTTGCTGGGCTTCCAACCCCTCAGCTCGCGGTCGGGGACGAGGATGCCCGTACCGGTCCCCGAGGCCGACACGGCGGGGAGGATATCCATGTGGAAGTCCCCCGCATAGACCAGACGCACGCACCGCTTGAGGCGCTTGACCTTGTCTCGATAGCGCCCGTTGTCCTTGAGCCGAGCTTCGAGCAGCTCCAGCAAGAGCATCGGATCGTCCGGCGCGTTCGCCGACAGCTGCATGACGAAGTCGAGGTCGTACTCCGACTGGAGGATGGGCCGCGTCGTGGTACCGATGCGGAACGACCCCTGCGCGTAGATGTCGGCGTCATAGTCGTAGAAGCAGCTGCCGCGATCGGCGAGCCAACGGCTCACCGCGTCGTAGTGCTTCTCCGCCTCGTCGTGCAGCGTCGTCGTAAGCTGGAGTTCCTGGCACGCGAAGCAGAGAAGGTCCTCGAGCAGGGGACCAGCCACGGCGTCCAAGCGAAGCCGCGGGTGTTGTCCTTGGAGTTGGGTTGGAGCCAGCACACAGGCGGTCTAGCACGGCGGTCTGACATCAGGCTCAGTGGTTGGACCGTGGAATATTCAGCGAAGACATGGATGTACGCGGAAGTATTCACATCGGAACGCCCGTTCAGTCCACTGTGTTAGCCCCACCGGTACGGGTTCCTGACCGAGAGCCCGCACGTCGGGCAACTCACATACGGCGTGATAGCTCCGCACTCCGGGTTGCCGCAGATCCAGATCGAGGCGCGCTTGCCGCCGTAGACGAAGCCGCACGAGGAGCACTCGTAGGTCTCGTGCTCGGTGGGGACCTCATGCCCGATGGGACACTGGAGCGTTCCGCCGCGAAGTGCCCGCCGTGCCTTGCGTACGTCGCCGGCGATGCGTAGCCCGGTGGCGATCATGCGAGGCAGCGCGAAGATCACGCGCAGCACGAGCTCGACGCACTCCACCGCGAGGAAGAAGAACCGCGTGGCGGTGGACCGCACGCTCAGCCCCACTTGGACCTCGGCTTCGGCGGTGGCGGCGCGCTTGGCGCGTCGTCCTCTGTGTGCTGAGGCTCTGCGCGGCGGCGGCGACCACGAGCCGGGGCACGCGGTGCGCTGCTCGGCACGCCCTCGGGGATCGCAGCTGCGAGCGAAGCGGCCTGCTCGGCGTCGGGAGCAAGGGCCAGACGCCGCTTCGTCACGGCGAGGGTGGTCTCGAGCGATGCGCTGGCCGCGTGCCAGGCGTTGAGGTCGACGTCCTTGGAGCGGAAGCGCGTCGTCTCGCCGGGCAGGACGCGTAGGAACTCGCGGTCCTTCAGGTTGGTCACGGCCCCGACGAAGCGGCTCCGGACCTCGGACAGCGAGGTGTCGACGCCCGCACCGGGGGCTTGCTCGCGGCCGAGGAGTTCGGCGTCCGGGGCCGAGAGACGCCCGACCAGCTTCATGGGGGCGTTGGTCATAAGCACCCGGAGCAAGGTCTCGCCACCCGCGGCCTTGAGGAGGGCCGTGCCCTGGCTCGCGATGACCGCTGAGATGCCGAAGCTGCGCCCGGTCGTGAAGATCCGCTCGGCGACGTCCGAGAGGACGGGGGCGAGGATCTGGGCCTCGTCGAGCCAGAGCCGGGCGTGGTGTCCCTTCCACGGACTCGTCCGCGCGTACAGGTGGTCGACGACCATGCGGGTGAAGGCGTTGCTCTGGAACGCGGTGAGCGGCACGAACCCCGCCGGCGCCCTCGCGAAGTTCGCCAGCGTGATGGCCCCCGGCGCCAAGCAGTCGTCGAGGTCAAGGCACCGAGGTGAAGCGCTCATCCGGGCAAGGCCTGAGGTAAGCGCGAAGGCGCTTCTGAGGCGCGCCGCGCAGCTGGCGCGGAGTTCTTCGCCGAGATCGGTCGAGAGCAGGAACTGCCTGGCGCGGTCCGAGCGGGTGGCTCGTGCGAGGCGCAGAACGCCGGCCTGGCCCGTCGAAAGCGCTTCGAGCGCCCAGAGGGGATTGGCGTGCGGGTGGTCCGAGTCGGCGACGGCCAGGAGCACATGCTGAAGCACGTCCTGCTGGCGCTGCCCGGTGCCCAAGTGCTTCTGGTCGCCGATCGAGGTCGAGACGATCCCGACGAGGCTCGCGAGAATCACGGCCCAGACGTCGGCGGGCACACTCTTCCTCTCGATCTTCGCCAAGTTGAACGGGTATCCGCCGGTCTCGGCGAAGGGGTCGAGGTAGCGGACCTCGGAGAGCGCCTCCGGGAACTCGGCCGCGATGCCGGTGAGGAGGAGCTCGACCAGGTCGCCCTTGGGGTCGGCGGCGAAGACCGCCATCCGCTCGCGCTTCGGCTTCTTCCGGTCGCGCAGGATCTCGCCGAGCGCCGTGGCCGCGAGCAGCACGGTCTTGCCGGCGCCAGAGCCGGCGAGCACGAGGCCGTGGCTCGCCTTGGCGGCGGACGGGGGCGGCCAGGCGACTGACGTACCCCGGTCGCTCGTGCCGAGCAGCGTGCCCTCCTCCGGCGCCGTGGCGCGGCTGCGCGTGCCGAAGAGGCGCCGCCAGAAGACCGCGCGCCGCGTGACGTCGATCGTCATGGCCCCCTCGCGACACGGCGCTTCCCCGAGAGCTTCGGCTCGGGCTTCGAACTCCTGGTCATGAGGATGCGGCCGAGTGCGATGGCCACCACGACCACGAGCGCAACCGTGACGACGGACGTGAGGTAGGGCCGGACCATGGCGAGCAGGGCGTCCCCCTGGAAGAGGAGGGCGTTTCGCACCACGAAGAGCACCACGCCGAACACGACCGCCCGCGCTCCGAAGCGCGCGCGGCCGATGGTCCAAGCGAGGCCGCCGATCGCGATCGCAAGCATCGCGACGGCCGTGAGAAGTCGGAGGAACTCGAGCACGCTAGCCCCACTTGCTCGGGCGCGTGGGTGGCGCGATGTCCTCCGGCTCGGCCAACGCGAGGTGGCGCTCCTCGACCGGCATCTCGGCAGGGCTCACCCCGCGCAAGTGGTCGCGCAGGCGCTCGGCGGCGGCGATGCGCCGTCGGCCTTCGGTGCCGATGAGGTCGGCGCGGCGCGCACGCAAGAGCCGGACGAGCTCGCGCAGCTCGGGCTTCGTCGAGACCACGAGGTCGAGCGAGAACGAGCCGATCTTGATGCGGTGCTGCCCCGCCTTGACGCCGAGATCGTCAGGGAGGCGTGCGATCACCTCCTCGTAGTCGTTGATCGTCTTCTCGAGCACGCGCAGCTCGTGCTCGAGAGCAAGCCGCTCCCGGGCGACGGCGGCCTCGCCTTGGTCGCGGCGGCGCTCGGCATGGGTCGCGCGCCCCACCGCGCGGTGCGCCTCGAGCGAGGCGACGCGGGCTACTTTCGCCATGGCCAGGTCCACTTCTGCGCGGGGCTGCCCGCGCTGCTTTGGGTTTCAAGCTCCCGATCGATGGCGCTCGTGTACGCCCCCGCGCTCGGGTTCTCGGCTGCCGCGCTGGCAAGCTCCGAGACGGCCGTCGCGTACGCGGCGTGGGCCGACAGCTCGATCAGGTTCTGCCGCTCCGCCTGGCGACGAACCGCAACCTCCCTTCGCGCAACCGCCTCGAGGAGGGTGAGCCGCTTCGCCCGCGCAGCCTCGTCGCTGCGGCGGGCCTTGGTATGAAGGCGCTCGGCTTCGTCTCGGGCCGCGACGGCGTCCCGGTAGGGCGCGACCTTCGGTTCGTTGCGGCGGAGCTCGGCACCGAAGCCGACGAGGGTCAGCGCGAACATGGCGGCGGCCACGATTTCGAGGAGCGTCACGCTGGCCGCCAGGGGCCAGGGCGCGCCGAGCCGCTGGAGGCCCCAGGCCGCCGCGAAGGCGACGTCGACGAACAGCATGAGCGCCACGCCGGCGCCGCCGAGCTGGCCGCGCGTGCCGTAGACGGCGCGCATGTGGGCGAGGCACAGGAGCAGAAAGAGGCCGCCCGCGACGACGTGCGCCACGAGCAGGCTCAGAGCGTCAGGGTTGTCCATCCGAGTCGCGTAGAGTCGGTTGAGCGCCGGCTCGATCGTCGGGGCGAGCAGCGCGGCGCCGCACACCGAGAGGATGCCGGCGTACAAGACCAGCAGGAGGCACGCCTGAACCCAGTACGCGCGCGACGCCGGCCGCGGCAGCGCCACGACCGCCTGTGCGCGCTCGTCACGGAGCTTCGTCGCCGCCTCGAGGTCGGCCGCCGCCGCGCTCGCCAGGCGGTCGTTCTCCTCGAGATCGGCGAGCAGCCGACGGTCCGCGTGCGACGCCTCCGCGTCGATGGGCACGGGCGCCACGAACTCAAACTCGGCGACGCTCCGCGCAGCGACGAGGTCGGCGTACTCGGGGCAGGCGTCGGGGAAGGCCGCCTGGCGAACGTTCTCCTCCACGTCGGCCTTGACGGTGGTCGCAGAGAGCCGCGAGGGCGCTTCGGGCTCGCCGCTCAGGTAGCTCGAGGTCGCCTTCACCGGGCACCGTCCGAGGCGTCGCGCTCGCAGGTCGGGTCCGCCGTGATGTCGCGGCCGAGGGCCTCCCGCCAGGCCTCGAGCACGGCCGCGTTCTCGGTTCCTCGTCCGCTCGTGTTCACCGTGCCGC
>JBPOIM010000012.1:0-2977 GCA_052034485.1 Candidatus Anderseniibacteriota bacterium
CGAGCGCATGCGGCGCACGATACCGCGCCGGCGTCGTCAGGTGGCCAGCAGCCAGACCGCGACCGCGGCCCGGCCGGTCCAGGCGACCGTGCGCAGCCAGTTCGTCGCGACCAGGCGCCGCAATGCCGCGCCGTCCGCCGCACGGCTCAGCCGCGCGTGGCAGGGCACCTGCAGCAGGAACGTCGACGCCCACACGACCGCGAGCAGCGCTGCGCCGAGCCAAGCCGCGCCGCGCGCGGCCGGCGGTGCGGCCAGCCAGACCCAGCCGGTCAGCAGCACTTCGGCCAGCATCGGCGGCACGACCAGCGGGCCGATGCGGCGCTGGTGTTCGCGCGCGAAGGCGACGCGCTGGTCGGCGCCGACCGCCGCGAACAGCGGGTAGTGCACGAGCTGCACCAGCCAGATCAGGCCGGTCAGGAACAGCGTCGGCACCGCGTGCAGCACACAGAGCAGGTGCCAGTCCATCAGCGGGTGCGCGGGTGGTGGTGCCGCCATGCCGCGCGCAGCAGCAGCGCGAACGGCAGCCACCAGATCAGGTCGTTGGTGACGATCAGCCAGCCGGCACGCCAGGGCAGTTCGCTGCGCAGCGCCGCGTCGACGAAGCCGATCGGCCCGAGCACCTTGCCGCACAGCCCGACCAGCACGATCGGCCAGTGCCGCAGCGGCGCTCGCGCCGCGCAGGCGTAGCCGACGCCGTAGGCGCCGACGATCATGCCGATGCACTGCCACAGCGCCGGCAGGTCGGGCGCGGGCATGCCGGCCGCAGCGAACCACGCCAGCGGGAACGCGACCACGAACGCGCCGAACAGCAGGTTGTACGCGGCTGCGGCCAGCAGCACCGGTGCGGCCCAGCGAGGTCCTCGTACGGCGGACACGGCCGTGGCTTCGCCGCCACCGCCGCACCGGATGCGGTCAGCGCCGCGAGCGGGCGCGGTGCTCGATCGCCGCGTGCACGAAGTCGCGGAACAGCGGGTGGGGCTGCAGCGGCCGCGTCTTGAACTCGGGGTGGTACTGCACACCGACGAACCACGGGTGGCCCGGGATCTCGACGACCTCGACCAGGTCGAGCTTGGGGTTGACGCCGGCCATCACGAGGCCGGCGGACTCGAGCCGCGCGCGGTAGGCGTTGTTCAGCTCGAAGCGGTGGCGGTGGCGTTCGTGGATCGTGCCGGTGCCGTAGGCGAGGCGGCTCTTGGTGCCGTCCTTCAGCTGGCACTCGAACGCGCCGAGCCGCATCGTGCCGCCCTTCTCGTTGGTGCGCTTCTGCTCTTCCATCAGCGAGATCACCGGGTTCGCGGCGTTGGCGTCGTACTCGGTGGTGGTCGCGTCGGTGATGCCGAGGTCGCTGCGCGCATACTCGACCACGGCGGCCTGCATGCCGTAGCAGATGCCGAAGAACGGGATCCCGTGCTTTCGCGCGTAGCGGATGCTGGCGATCTTGCCCTCGAAGCCGCGCTCGCCGAAGCCGCCCGGCACCAGAATGCCGTCGACCGAGGCCAGCAGCTTGTCGGGCCCGTCGTTGGCGACCTGCTCGGCCGAGACCTTGCGCAGGTTGACCTTGCACCGGTTGGCGATGCCGGCGTGGTGCAGCGACTCGTAGATCGACTTGTACGCGTCGTGCAGCTCGATGTACTTGCCGGCGACCGCGATCTCGATCGTGTGCTCGGGGTGCTTGACGATCTGCAGCAGCTGCTGCCAGTCGGAGGTGTCGACCTTCTGCCGCGGCTCGATCTGCAGGTGCTTCAGGATGCGCTGGTCGAGCCCGGCCTCGATCAGCATCAGCGGCACCTCGTAGATCGAGAACGCGACGTCGCGCTCCTCGATGACCGCCTCGGGCCGCACGTTGCAGAACAGCGAGATCTTCTTCGCCATGTCGGCGTCCATCGCGATCTCGGTGCGGCAGATCAGCACGTGCGGCTGGATGCCGATCTCGCGCAGCTTGCCGACCGATTGCTGGGTCGGCTTGGTCTTCAGTTCGCCGGACGCGCGCAGGAACGGCAGCAGCGTCAGGTGGATGAACATGCAGTCGTTCTGCCCGTGCTCGAGCGAGAACTGCCGGATCGCCTCGAGGAACGGCAGGCTCTCGATGTCGCCGACCGTGCCGCCGATCTCGGTGATCGCGACGTCGGCCGCCGGCTCGCCGGGAGTCGGCGCCGCACCGGCGCGGATCGCCATCTTGATCTCGTCGGTGATGTGCGGGATCACCTGCACGGTCTTGCCGAGGTAGTCGCCGCGGCGCTCCTTCTGGATCACCGACTTGTAGATCTTGCCGGTCGTGTAGTTGGAGTCCTTGTTGACGCGGGCGTGCGTGAAGCGCTCGTAGTGGCCGAGGTCGAGGTCGGCCTCGGTGCCGTCGTCGGTCACGTAGACCTCGCCGTGCTGGAACGGCGACATCGTGCCGGGGTCGACGTTGATGTACGGGTCGAGCTTCTGCATCGACACCTTGAGGCCGTTGCGCTCGAGGATCCAGCCGATCGCCGCGCTGGTCAGGCCCTTGCCGAGCGACGATACGACGCCGCCGGTCACGAAAATGAACTTGGTCATGGAGTATCGGGGTGGCGGGTCCGCAGGCGGGCCAGGAACGCGTCGTAATCGGCGCGTGTTTCGATGCCCCAGGGATCGCCCTGGGCGTCGAGCACGTGCATCGGAATGTCGTTCTCGAGGAAGCGCAGCTGCTCGAGGCTCTCGGTTTCGGCGAGTCCGCTCGACGGCAGACCCGGCACCGCCAGCAGGGTGTCGCGGGCGAAGCCGTAGACGCCGATGTGCCGCAGCACCGGGAACGGCGCCTCCTTGCGGTAGGGAATCAGCGCGCGGCTGAAGTAGAGCGCCTTGCCGTGCCGGCCGCGCACCACCTTGACCACGTTGGGATTCTGCATCACCTCGGGGTCGCTGAGCGGCACGCACAGCGTGTTGCAGACCGCCTCGCCGCGCAGCAGCTGGGCGACGACTGCCTCGAGGTCGCGCGGGTCGACTTCCG
>JBPOIM010000043.1:0-31706 GCA_052034485.1 Candidatus Anderseniibacteriota bacterium
CTCCCAACTATCTTGTTCAAATGGGTCTTCGATAGAAATAAGCGGGTACCGCTCTTTCCATGTTTTATATCGAAACGCTAAATCGTTTGCATGAAGTGGCGCACCATCAATCATATATACTTTTTGCTCCGTATCGTAAAACTCATCAGACGCTGCATCTATTCCTAAATGAATGTCTACCCCGGGAATATACCCCGCCTTTTCAATCGCATTAATAATCAGCACAAATGCATCTTCGCTTTTCTTTAAGACTGGAGCATACCCTCCTTCATCTCCAACCTCTGTACGAAATCCTTCCTGAAGCAAAATTCCCTTCAGTGCATGGTGAACTTCAACCCCCATACGGAGCGCTGTTGCAAAATCCTTTGCACCCACAGGCACAATATGAAACTCCTGAATAGCAAGATTATTGCTCGCGTGCTTCCCCCCATTAATCACGTTCATTTGAGGAATTGGCATTAGCGGTTTTCGCTTTGGGAATAGCTGCGCCAAATACAAATATAGTGGCAACCCTTGGGCACGTGCCTCTGCACGAGCACATGCAAGAGAAACAGCCAAAATAGCATTTGCACCAAGACGCGCTTTATTAGGAGTTCCGTCGAGTTCCAACATACGCAAATCTACCTTTGATTGGTTTGCGGTATCTTGTCCCGCAAGCGCAGTGTTAATTTCCGTATTTACATTTGCAACCGCTTGTAATACTCCTTTCCCCTCATACCTCTTTTCGTCTCCATCACGAAGTTCAACTGCTTCATGCGCCCCCGTAGACGCTCCCGATGGCACCATTGCAGATGCACGCACACCACCTGCACACGACACCGTGGCTTGTACCGTTGGCGTTCCGCGAGAGTCGATAACTTCCCGTGCAATAATGCGTTCTATTTTTGCCATACTATATGCCCTTTCCTTGAGAAGTTTCCAATAGCGCGGTTATTCCAGGCAATTGCTTTCCTTCCAAAAATTCGAGCATCGCACCTCCGCCAACAGATACATAATCAAAAGATCCTAATTTTTTGTACTTCTCCAAAACGTTCACAGTATCACCGCCGCCAACCACTCGATACGCAGAGCTCTCAGCAAGCCCTTCAACCAAACCTTTTGTTCCTGCTGCGTATGCCTCAACTTCAACTTTGCCAACGGGCCCATTCCAAATAACCGTTTTTGCGTTACTACACGTTTGCAATATAGCCGCCACCGACTTCGGACCAATATCCCACACATCTCCCACATGCTCTGGCACATACCCAACATCAATTGTTTGCATGTACGAGCCATCATCATTTCCAATAACAACGTCCACAGGAAGAACAAGTTTTTCTTCGTACTTTTCAAGCAAATGTTTTGCTACTGCAATTTCATCTGGAGCAAACATTTTATCCGGCCAGCTTCCACGCGCTGCCAAAAATACGTTCGCGATTTTTCCACCCAAGCACATCTTGTCTACTTTCGTAAGCAGGTATTCTAAAATACCAATTTTTGTTGTAATTTTCGCACCGCTTGCAATCGCAATATATGGAGCTTCCGGATTTCCTCGAAGCGCAGACAAAACTCGCACCTCTTCGACGGTTCTCCTCCCCGCAGCGCTTGGCAATATACGCGGAAGGGAAACAACAGACGTATGCGCTCGGTGACACACACTAAACGCCTCATTAATATATACGTCACCAGCAGTAGATAAATCTTCTGCGAATTTTTGATTCAGCGTGCTTTCGCGATCGTCGAGCCGCACATTAGGAAACAGTGCAACATCACCCTGCTCCATACCCTGCACAATCGTATCAACCTGCGAACCAAATAGCTTTGGGAGCATTCGAACGTCATCATTCAATAAATATCGGAGTCGGTCAGCGATTGCATCCATTGAAAGAACCGACTCTTCTTCGCCCGGCCTTCCTAAGTGAGCCAACAATAACACCTTGCACCGACGTTGTCGGAGTTCTTGAATAGTAGGGATTGCAGCTTGGATTCTATAATCTTCCGATTCGTCGACAATCTTATCTTCCCCAGCAGTTACATTAAAATCAACGCGAACAATAACACGCCTCCCGTCGAGAGCGATATCGTCCATGGTCCGAAGACGCGGAGTTGGTGTATCCATATCTACTTACGCGCTTCCAAGCGCAACAACTTGCTCAACTAAACGATTAGAATATCCCCATTCGTTGTCATACCACGCCATTACCTTCACCAAATTTCCTCCCACCACTCGAGTAAGCGGCAAATCGACAATTGCAGAATGGGGGTCACCAATAAAATCAGAAGACACAACAGGGTCTTCAGTCACAGCAAGTATTCCCTGATATGCTGGGTCCTGAGCCGCGTCCTTAAATGCCTGATTTATTTCATCTACAGTGACATCCTTTTTTAGCACACACGTAACATCCGACATAGAAACAACTGGGACCGGGACGCGAAGAGATATACCATCAAACTTTCCCGCAAGAGAAGGGATTGCCTTTGTAGCAGCGATTGCCGCACCAGTGCTAGAAGGCGCCATATTGATTGCAGCCGCCCTTCCTCGTCGGAAGTCTCCTTTTCCAGGACCATCAACCAGGCTTTGGGTTGCAGTGTATGCATGAGTAGTAAGCAAAAGAGCCTTTTCTACACCAAAGACTTTCTCAAGAACAGCAATAACAGGAGCGCTACAATTTGTCGTGCAAGACGCATTCGAAACCACCTCAAGCCCAGGGAGCTGATCGTCATTTACTCCTAGCACAACGGTTGGAACACTGTCGCTTTTTGTAGGAGCAGATATAACAACATGCTTTGCGCCGGCAGTAAGGTGCTTACGTGCACCCTCCTCATCTGTAAAAAATCCCGTAGATTCAATCACAACGTCAATACCAAGATCTTTCCAAGGAAGCTTTTCCGGCTCTTTCTCCTGAAGCACTGCAATGCGCTTTCCATCTACAACTAAATTACCATCCTCTACCGAAACATCCTTGGCGTATCTTCCGTATACAGAATCGTATTGCAATAAATATGCCAAGTTTTCCAAATCACCCAAATCATTTATTGCGACAATCTCCGCATCTTGATTATCAAGGGCAACTTTGCATGCAGCACGCCCAATTCTTCCAAATCCGTTAATTGCAATTTTTACTGACATACGTATGTATATTATAAAGTTAAAAATTCAGTTGGCTTCATATCCTTGTACTCTTCTATCATATGCAAGATAGCGTGCTGTTCCAAGAGGCCCTCACGCGCGCCCACGTACCGTACAACCGATGTTGCATTGGCAGTACCCCACTGCATAGCCTCCGGAATACTTTTCCCTTGAATAATCGCTGAAAGAAATCCTGATCCAAATGCGTCACCAGCCCCCGTACGCTCTACTTCCTCTTCTGGATATATCCCAAACTGGTATACCGTAGTCCCATCTGAAACATACGACCCATCCGGACCATCAGTAATAATAACCGTGGTAATACCAAGTGCATGAAGTCCTCGTACAAGCTCTCCAATGTCTCGAGTCTCAACCCCCAGTACCCGCGCAGCTTCTTCCCTATTTAAGAATAGGAGGCTTGTCTTCTGTAATAGCGGCATAAGCTTTTCTTTTCCAAGATGCATTTGGTACGTACCCGGATTAAATGCTAACCGCACAGAAGTATTTTTTTCTAGAAAATTATGCACCTGTTCATGCAGCTGTTCACACCCAGCCCCAGATGCAGAGGTTAAATAAATCCAAGAAGGCGCTACCAAATTATGGGGGAGTTCATAGTTCCTCGGCTCATGATGAACCAAAATAGTTCTTTCAGATTGAAATGTAATAGCAATAGAAAGATTTGTTCCGTGTTCATGATCCGTCACAACATACGTTGTATCAACTCCATTACGCGTAAACACTTCACGCGCTCGGTTACCCTCATCGTCGTCGCCAATCACCGTATAAATACCCGCTTTACATCCAAGGCGTGCAACACCAACGGCATGATTTGCCGCATTCCCAACACCAGATATAACTTTTTTGGATTCTACCGGAATTTTATTGCCATAATCCAAACATAATCTGCAATTCGTTCCATCGATATTACATTGCAAGCTTGCCTCGTGCAGCTGCATAAAGATATCTTCTGTTGTATCCCCAATCGCCAGTACATCCATAGCCCTAGTATATCGTAGCGGTATTAGATGAGCCAAACAGGTCCATTTTCTGCTCTATAACCATCTCCATTGCATCACGTGCTGGCCCTAACATGTTTCTCGGGTCATACGACGTTCGAGGATGCGCAAAGTATTGCTCTACTGCAGTTTCAAACGCCATACGCAGCTCTGTGTCCACGTTAATCTTGCTCACATGGCTTTCGCATGCTTTCTTCAAATGCTCCGACGCAATCCCAGATGAACCATGTAATACGAGAGGAATATCCGAAACTGCTTGCTGGATCTGCTCGAGTAATTCAAATCGAATATACTCCTGCCCAGTAAATGCGCCGTGAATAGTCCCCACAGAAACCGCAAGACTATCTACACTTGTTTTTGTAACGAATTCAGCAGCTTGCTTTGGGTCTGTTAAAAAAGAATCTGGCGTCATGCTTCCATGTAAATCTTTCACACCCTCTTTTCCAATAATTGCACCTAGCTCAGCCTCTACCCACACGCCACGAGCGTGCGCATAATCAACCACTTCTCGCGTCTTCTTGATATTTTCTTCAAACGGTAACGTTGAGCTATCAATCATTACCGATGTGTACCCCGCCTCAATACACTTGCGTACCGTTTCAATACTTTTTCCATGGTCTAAATGCACAATCACCGGCACCTTTGCTTCATCGGCAAGAATTTTCATAATAGAAGATAGTAGCGACAAGCCCCCATACTCCAACGCCCCTTCGGATGTTTGAATAATCACCGGACTCTTTTTATTAACAGCAGCACGAACAACCGCTTGGGCCATTTCCAAATTCGATACATTAAATGCACCTATTGCATAGTCCGCTCGCATCGCATCAAGCAGAATCTGACGAGGACTAGACAACATATGTGTCGCTTACTTTTTGGACAATATCAATAAAGTCTCGCGGGTGTACCGAAGCCCCTCCTACCAATACTCCATCTGCACCTGGCCCAGAAACATATGAACTAACTACATCCGCTCGCACGCTCCCGCCATACAACAGCACAACGCGCTCAGCTAATTCCATATCAAACTTCTCTACAATACGCTTGCGAATAAATAGTAATACTTCATACACTTCGTTCGGATCAGGCAAATCTCCGCTGCCAATTGCCCATATTGGCTCGTAGGCAATAGCGCTCTTCATAAGCGCCACTCGGTCAAGAGAAGAAAGCAGAACATCCAACTGACTAGAAATAGCCGCAATAGTCTGCCCCTCTTCGTGCTGCTGATGCGTTTCTCCAATACAAATAACCGGGCGAATACCATGGGTCAACAAAAGCTTGGCCTTATGAGCAACTAATTGGTCGGTATCTAGCTGACTTTGTCGAACTTCACTGTGCCCAACGATACACCACGACACAAAATCTCGAAGTGACGATACAGAAACGCCTCCGGTATATGCACCCTTCTCTTCATGGTGAACATTTTGTGCACCAACAAAAATATTTGAACCCTTCAGCGCAGTTGCAATAGTTGCAATCGATGGATACGACGGACACACTACAACGTCAGCATTCCACTGCTTATCTTGAGCAAGTTTTTGTATAGAAGAGCACACCTCAACAGCTGACTTGTGTGACAGCTCCATTTTCCAGTTTCCAACGACCAATGCACGTTTATCCATCCCTATAAGTGTATGGTATACTTCGACTATGAACAACGCCTCGCCGCGCTTGTCGGTCGTCATTCCCGCATACAACGAAGAAAAGCGTTTGCCGCATACGCTTCGAGCAACGTTGTCGTATCTAAAAAAACAACCATTTTCTTGGGAAATGCTTGTTGTCAACGATGGCTCTACCGACAACACTGCCGACATTGTCCGTGGCTTCTCTGTAGAAGATGCACGCGTACGACTGTTACAGTACGGAGCAAATAGAGGGAAAGGGTTTGCAGTACGGTACGGTATGACCCATGCACACGGAGAGCTGCAGGTATTTATGGATGCAGATAACTCAACAAGCATCGACCATTTAGAGCAGTTTATTCCATTTACCAAGCAAGGCTTTGACGTAGTCATTGGCTCTCGCGATATAGAGGGCGCACAAATATCGGTCCACCAAGCAAAATGGAAAGAAATGCTAGGGGATTTAGGAAATTTCTGGATTCAGATATGGGCAGTACCAGGAGTAAAAGATACGCAAGCTGGTTTTAAGTTATTTACAAAAAAAGCCTCAAAAGATGTATTCCCCTACCTCACCATCGACAGGTGGGGATTCGACGTAGAAGCACTGGCAGTTGCACGTATGAAAGGTCATAAAATTTCAGAACAACCTATTCGTTGGATCAACGACCCAAATAGTAAAGTGTCTCCAAGCGCATACCTCGAGGTACTCAAAGAAGTTGTCCAAGTTCGCATCAACATGATGCGCGGCGTATACGATTCCCATGTATCAGTACTCTCATCCAAGTAGTGAACTGCGGCAAAATCCCATTACAGAAAAATGGGTAGCAATTGCACCGGGCAGAGCAAAGCGCCCGGACTCTTTTGGAAAAGAGCGAGAAAAAAGGCAGCCGCTTCCAAAGTACAAAGAAGACTGCGTGTTTTGTAACCTTGCAAAATATCCGCAAGAGCCTGACGTTCTTCGTCTCCCCGATGACCCAACACATTGGCAAGTGCATATATTTGGAAACAAATATCCTGCATTCATGCCGAATCTAGAATTTAAATCTTGGCAGGAAGGTCCGTACCGAGCCGTGAGCTCCGTTGGGTATCATGAAATCCTTGCACCCAAATACCACAACCAAGACGACGGTATCGTGCATCGCTCCGTATTAGAACTGGAAATAGAGGCCCTGGTATTACGATACCGCCAGCTAAAAAGCTCTCCATCCGTAAACTATATTCAAATTATTAAAAACCACGGAAAAGAAGCGGGTGGTTCTGTAGAGCATCCACATCATCAAATATTTTCTATCCCCGTTCTTCCAAACGACATTGCGGAACTCCTCCATGGTACAGAGCGGTATGCAAAAAAACATGGAGAAAAAGCGTTCACCATTATTTTGGATCATGAACGAGAAGTAAAAAAACGTATCGTATTTGAGAACGATTACTTTACTGCATTTTGCCCATACGCATCGCGCGTACCGTTTGAAACATGGATCCTTCCAAGAAAGTCAGACCCATTCTTCGAAGATATTGGTCCGGAAGAACGCGCCGCACTTGCTGAAGCCATGCAAACAGTACTTGGGAAAATGTATACCGGCCTCCAAGACCCTCCATATAACTACTATATTCATTCCGCACCGTGTGATGAAACAGGTTTTGTATGCGACAGGAGCCAGTTTGAACATTTTAGGTGGCACATTGCCATACTGCCTCGCCTTTCAACGGCTGCCGGATTTGAGCTTGGTACTGGGGTTGAAATTAATACCGTCCTTCCAGAAGAAGCAGCTGCGTTCTTGCGAGAACAAAGTCTTCCTGTAATATAAGTCCTATGTCACTTATTACATCAATCGCCGAACAATTTAGATCCCTCCCACCAGAGGTTGCAACCATGCTTATTGCGATGATTCCAATAGGAGAACTTCGCGCCGCTATCCCCCTTGGAGTAACCCTCTACAAACTGCCTATTTTCTCCTCGCTTATATGGTCAATTATCGGCAACATGATTCCGGTCTATTTTATCCTTGTTGCTTTTGAAAAAGTTTCTCAATTCCTCCGAGCGCATTCTACGCATGCAGACAAATTTTTTACGTGGCTATTTGAACGAACAAGGAAAAAGCTAGAAGGGAGCATCGCTCAATACGGAGTACTTGCTCTTGCAATATTCGTAGGAATCCCCCTCCCAATGACAGGCGCATGGTCAGGAGCGCTCGCAGCATTTATATTTGGAATTAGCAAGAAAAAAGCATTCTTCGCCATCTTACTTGGCGTAATCGCCGCAGGCATTATCGTATCCACCCTCACATTCGGCGGCCAAGCCCTATTCCGAGCGTTGTAAAACTTACGCTCCTTTGCGACGTTGGCGATTGCTGTATTCCTCTAAAGCTTCGTCAAAATCGTTGTTAGTAAAATCTGGCCAGAATTTTTCAGTAAACCATAACTGAGAATCGGTAACATCCCACATCATAAACCCTGCAGACAAATGCGGCTCTCCCCCTGTGCGAATAATTAAATCTACAGACGGTAAATCTTTTGTAAATAAATGCTGCTTAATAACCTCTGGAGTAACGTTTGTAATACCTTCTTTTGCAATGTCGGATACTGCTTGCGTCATTTCATCAATCCCGTCATACGCCAAGAAAAACGTAAGGTGATGCTTAGAGTAGTGCGCAGTAGCATCTATCGCTTTTTGCACTGCACTGCGTACCGGAAGCGGGAACTTTTCTCTCCACCTGCCAATAACAGTAATACGCACGTTACGAGAATGAATATCTTCGCTCTCCGCGAGCTTAAGAAATTCTGATCGGAATAATGCCAATAATCCTGTTACTTCCGTAATGTCTCTCTTTTTAAAATTATCGAGTGACATTCCCCAAATAGAAACGTACTGAACACCTCTGTCGGCCGCATGCGGCATCAGCGTGCGCATAATTTCAGCGCCTTGCGTATGCCCTTCTACCGCAGTTTTGTCTGCAGCTTTTGCCCACCTGCGGTTACCGTCTGGGATAATAGCTATATGGGTTGGTATTTGTTCGCTCATACTCCAAACGATGATACCGCAAATGTCGCAATATCGCGAAGGTTCTTTGCCGCATCGCCAAATGCATCAATTGCTTTATATGCAGATTGCTCATGTTCACGTGCCAACTGCAGTGCCTCATCTTTTGATATAGCGTTCAGGGTAACCGCATCAGAATCTACGACATCGTCCAACATTTGAAATGCCATACCAAATTCAATTCCAAATGTTTGCAGGGCATGTATTTGCTCTTCTGTGCCACCTGCAGCAATACCTCCAAGCATACACGCGGCCCCAAATAGTGCGGCTGTTTTTCTAGCATGAATTGCAAGAACCTCTTCTTTTGTTATAGCGTGATCCTTCGCATTCATATCGTCCTGCTGACCACCTACCGTGCCACGGCTGCCGGTTGCATATGCAAGCGCTTGCACCATGCGAGCATCGCCGGCTTCCCCAAGCCATTCAAACGCAAGGGTAAGAAGCGCATCTCCAGCCAGTATGGCAGTAGCTTCATCGAATTGCTTATGCACGGTTGGCTTTCCACGTCGCGTGTCGTCGTTGTCCATAGCAGGAAGGTCATCATGAATAAGCGTATAAGCATGCAGCAACTCAATCGCAGCAGCGGGAAGTAACGCTTGCTCAGATGTGCCGCCCAACGCTTGAGCAGCTGCAACGCAAAACATGGGGCGTAGCCGCTTTCCTCCAGAAAATACAGCGTACCGCATTGCAGTATGCAGTTTTTCCGGTGATTCATGTTCACCTGGCATTCGCTTATTCAGGAGGTCATCAACCTGCTTTTGTGTATCCTGCATGAAATCCATAGCCCTTATGCGTGTTGAATATATTCCTGAAGCATAAGCCGAGCGGCCTCTGCGTGCTCTTCTTTTTCTGACGCACCTTCTTGCTTTAAATTAGCTCGTGCCTGCGCAGAGGTAAGCGTTTCATCAACTTCCACAATTTCAACTCGAGGGGATAATGATTCTTGGAGTTCCCGAATAAATTCTTTCGTTTTTGCAGTTTGAGCCGTCTCACTTCCATCTTCAACATGATACGGAACCCCAATAACAATTCGGACGATAGCCTCTGCTCGTACAATATCTGCAATTGCAATAAATGGATTCAATAATGTTCGATCAAGTGTTGCGTAGCGGTAGGCAATGGCATCTGCATGGTCTGTTGCAGCAATCCCAACATACCGATCCCCAACATCAAGAGCAATCGTATGGGATATAGTTGTCATACTGCTTGAGTAAGAATACGTGGGCCGTCTTTCGTAATAGCAATCGTATGCTCCTCATGGGCAGCTGGTTTTCCAGAAACCGCAATAATACTCCAATTATCTGGCGCAGTTACCACGTCAGCATCCCCAATTGTTACCATTGGCTCAATTGCAATAACCATACCTTCTTTCAGCAAAGTGCCAGTACCTGGAGCACCAAAATTTGGCACTTGAGGGTCTTCATGAAGCTCGTGCCCCACCCCATGCCCAACTAGCTTGCGAACAACTTCAAACCCTTCGCCCTCAACATATGACTGTACTGCATGACCAATATCACCCGTCGTATTTCCAATAACTGCTTGTTCTATTCCTATTTGGAGTGCTTTTTTTGCTACATCCATAAGCCGCTGATATTCGGGGGACACCGTTCCAACTCCGACTGTTCGAGCGCTATCTACGATCATTCCATGAAGCGAAAGTCCAGCATCGATACTCACAATATCACCTTCAGTAAACAGGGCGCTGGAGGGAATACCATGTACTACTTGTTCATTTATTGAAACACAAATCGTTGCTGGAAACGCCGGCTCGCCATACCCTAAAAACGCTGGCATTGCCCCTGCATCGCGCATCATTTTTTCTGCAATCGCATCCAGCTCTTTCCCTGTTACCCCAACAGCAACGCGAGAGGTAAGCTCATCTAAAATAGAACCTAAAAGCGCTCCCCCTTGCTGTAAGTGCGCAATTTCTTCTGGAGACTTTATCAACGCCATAGATTCGCACCCTATATTTCAAACTGACGAATAATATCCATAATCGAAGCATGCACACGATGCATGGCTGGCATGCCATCTATAACAAAGTAGTATCCGTCATGACGACTTCTGTATTCTTCGATAGATGGATACGTAAATTCCATAAACTGATCATGTCGAGTTGTGAACTTTTCTCGCTCGTCATCTGGACGAGATCCCACGCGGCCACCAAGCTCTGTACAACGAGCTTCATCCTGCTCGGTCATGACAGGAAATTCTTCCGCAATATCAAGACAAACCCTTCGCTTACTATTTCGTTCAATCATGGTTTCTTTGTCTACCTCAAGATAGATAACGAGCGGATGCTCCTCGTACCCTTGCTCCTTAAAGGAAGCATCAATAATTTTTGCCTCTTCCAATGTTCGTGGAGTGCCATCAAATACTAGCCCCTCACCCTTCTCAACAAACTCTTTCGTGGCCTCAATAACAACTTGTGCAGCGAGTGCTGCAGGTGTAAGGAAACCGTTATCAATGATTTCTTTTACCTCCCGTCCAAGCGGAGTATCTTGCATGGCAATTTGCCGAAATGCATTACCAGTGCTAAAACGCTGGTATCCAATGTCATGCGCAAGCATTTCTGCTTGCGTTCCTTTGCCGGCCCCTGGCAGACCCATAACATAAATAACCTTTGGTAATTTCATAGGAATCCTTCGTATTCACGCATTGTCATTTGTGATTCAATTTGCTTCATTGTTTCCAATACCACAGACACAACAATCAACAATGCCGTTCCTCCAATCGTAAGCGTTGTAAGCCCGGAAAATGCCTGTACCACGAGCGGAAGGATTGCGATAACTCCAAGAAAGAATGCACCTGCAAGGGTAATGTGTCGAACAACATACTGTAAATATGCTTTTGTTTGGCGGCCAGGGCGAATCCCCGGAATAAACCCTCCTTGCTTTTGGATATTTTCAGAAATTTGATCAGGATCAAACGTAACAGAAGTGTAAAAATAGGTAAACACAACAACAAGAACGAAATACAATATTCCATAAAACAACTGATTCTGGAATAATCTCACAATATACTGCGCAGTAGACGCAATCGCAGCATTAGAAGATGCAACAAAAAAGTTTGCAAGAATTCCTGGGAAGAGCATTACAGATAGCGCAAAGATAATGGGCATAACTCCCGCCTGATTTACGCGTAATGGCAAATGAGTTGAAGTACCGCCAAGCATTCTATTTCCACGAACCTGTTTTGCATAACTTACCGGAATCGAACGCTGACCCTCCGTAACAACCACAACTCCCGCAATAACAACAAGAGAAGCAGCAAGAAATGCGATGTACGTTATGAGTTGATCTCCGCTCCAGGTAGCCAACACCTGAAAGAGCGCCTCAGGAAGACGACTAATAATACCGATAAAAATAATTAAAGAAATACCATTTCCAAATCCTTGTTTTGTCATGAGTTCACCAATCCACATCAAAAATACCGTACCTGCAATAATGGAAACGAGCGTCATAGTAAGCTCCCACGGAGTGAATGATAGCGCTACGCCAGCACCCAAGCCGCCTCGTTGTAATAAATTCAAAAACCCAAAACCCTGCAGTGCGGCAAACGGGACCGTAAGTAACCGTGTCCATTGCGCCATCTTTCGTCGCCCGGCTTCTCCTTCCTCCTTCTGCATTTCCTCAAGACGAGGAAATATCATAGTAGAAAGCTGAATAACGATTGACGCAGTAATGTACGGCCCAAGCCCAAGCATTACAAGGGAAAGCCGAGAAAGCCCTCCACCCGAAAACACATCAAGAAGCCCGAATAATTGATTCCCCGTAAAAAGTTGAGCCAGGCTTTCTTTTGGAACCCCAGGAACTGGGATTGTAGCGGCAATACGAAATACAAGTATTAGCCACAATAAGATAAAAAACTTTTTGCGAAGCTCTCGAACTCGAAATACAGCTGCGAATTTTTTAACGTCAAGCATGCTGTATATCGTACAGAAGCTAGCCGATTATTTCTACTTTTCCGCCAGCCTTTTCAACTGCTGCAATAGCAGAAGGAGTAGCTGCATGAACTCGAACAGTATAGGAAGTCTCAAGTGAACCACTGCCAATTAATTTGATAGTGTCGTGTTTTGTAAGAAGATATCCGCGCTTAAACAATTGCCCAGGCCCTACAATGCTGTCTTTCTCAAACGAGCGAAGCACGCCAAGCGTAATAGCAATAGGCTTTACGATCTGAGATGGATTAATTTGTTTGCTTCCACGATTCTTTGGGAAACGCATGTACAAAGGAGTCTGTCCACCTTCGAATCCGGACTTTGAGCTGTACCCAGCGCGAGACTTCTGACCTTTTTGACCGCGACCAGATTTGCCACCGTTGCGACCGTGCCCACGACCAATACGCTTCTTTTTCTGAACAATAGATGGTAATTGAAAAATTGACATAGGAAATATGTTACGCGATTGATTCAAGGGCCTTAATAACAGCCTTGGCATTACTTACTCGATTCGTTGATCCGTATCGCTTTGATACGAGGTCTTTAATACCAGCCAAATCAGCAACGGTACGAATAATGCCTCCAGCAATAATTCCTGTTCCTGGACGTGCCGGCTTAAGCATTACCTTTGCGCCTTTGTATTTTGCAATCACTTCCTGAGAAATAGTTCCTTCAACAAGCGGAATAGTTACAATTCTCTTCATTGCACGGGCTTGTGCTTTTTGAATTGCCTGCTGCACGTCTCGGCTTTTGCTAATTCCAAATCCAAGTCGGCCATTTTTATCACCAACTACAACGCTTGCGCGGAATCGGAATCTGCGTCCACCCTTTACTACACGAACCACGCGAGAAATTTCCAGCACTTCGTGTGCAAACTGCGTATCATCAATTGAAGCGTTTGAGTATGCCATAGATTAAAACTTAAGGCCTCCTTCACGCATTGCCTCCGCAAGCGCCTTTACTCGGCCATGATACATATATCCTCCACGATCAAATACAATCGTTGTAATTCCCTTCGCTTTTGCATCCTTTGCAAGAGCCACTCCCATTTCGTGTGCAACCTTGGTTTTATTCATTTTTTTGGTTGCGAGCATTCGAGAAGAAACAAGCGTTACTCCTTTTACGTCGTCAATAATCTGTACTTCCATTCCACGAGCGCTTCTAAATACGCAAGCGCGAGGACGCTGCGCAGTACCAGATACCTGCGATCGGATTTTCTTATGACGTTGTGCTCGTGTTACAGAATTCATAGATATAACTTCGTATTATGCAGCAGTACCAACAACTTTACCAACTTTTCGGCGAACATGTTCACCAACGTATCGAATACCCTTCCCCTTGTATGGCTCAGGTGGTCGTACTTTGCGGATATTTGCAGCAACCTGCCCTACAACATATGCATCAAAACCGGAGATAGTGATGATTTCCTTTTCAACAGAAAATGAAATACCCTCTGGAGCTTCAATAATAACCGGATGAGAAAAACCAACAAGAAGCTGGAGATTCTTACCCTGCAATGCCGCGCGGTATCCTACACCCTGAAGTTCAAGCTGCTTAGTAAACCCTTCATGCACTCCCTGAACTGCATTTGCAAGAATTGCGCGCATTGTTCCCCACAGTGCTCGTGACTTTTTAGATTCGTGCGCAATTGAACATGTCATCGTGCTGTCCGCAACGTTCACGGCAATATCAGAATGCACAGGAACAGTGATTGTTCCCTTTGGTCCTTTTACGGTTACATTTTCACCTTCAACAGTGACAGTTACGCCGTTTGGGATCTCGATAGGTTGTTTTCCAATACGTGACATAGTAATTACCAAATTGCACAAATAAGTTCTCCGCCAATACCTTTTCCTCGAGCATGCTTTTCGTCCATCAGCCCTTCAGATGTTGAAACAACAACCATTCCAGAATCCTGATGAGTATACGGTAAGAATTCAGCGCCAGCATACACTCGGCGACCTGGCTTACTAATTCGCTTACATCCGGAAATTGCTGGCTTTCCATTTTCTGAATACGCAAGAGACACAATAAGCTTTGACTTTGGGCTTTCCTGCAGACGAATGTCGCCAACAAGCTTTCTGTCTTTCATAAACTCAAGAAGACTCTTGTTCATTTTTGAGAATGGCACAGCAACGCGTTTCTTTTGAGCACGCTGTCCATTTAACAAGATCGTAAGTGTGTTAGCTACAGTATCCATAGGAATTACCAAGAAGACTTTCTAATACCAGGAATATGCCCCTGCTCAGCTGCTTCACGGAAGCAGATTCGGCACATCCCAAAATCACCCATGTATCCACGTGGACGACCACATAGCTTGCAACGATTCCGAACTCGAGTAGAGAACTTCGGTTTCTTTAAGCTTTTTGCAATTTGAGATGTTTTAGCCATACGAGTAATGAGAATAACCTAGAATCTATTTTTCTTCAAGTTCCTCAGTTTTGAACGGAAATCCGAGAGCTCGGAACATTTGCTCTCCTACTTCGTTGTTTCCAGCAGTTGTCACAAACGTAATTCCAACTCCGAAGATAATATCGGTCTTATCAGCCTGGATTTCAGGAAATGCGAGGTGCTCAGTAAGACCAACACTTGCATTACCCTGTCCATCCAAAATAGTAAGAGGAATTCCACGAAAATCTCGAACACGAGGGAGTGTTGTGTCTACAAATCGAGTAATAAAATCTTCCATTCGCTTCCCACGAAGCGTTACGCTGTATCCAACAAGATTCCCCTGTCGAACGTTAAATCCTGCAACAGACTGGCGAGCACGGCGCTCTTGAGGCTTTTGCCCAGTGATAGTAGCCAAATCCTTCTGCACAGCTTCAATGTACTGCTTGTTATCACGATTCTTTCCAACTCCAACAGTCACGACTACTTTTGTAACGCGAGGAACTGCATGAATGTTTGAAATCTTCAACGATTCAGCAAGCTTTTTTGTTAATGGGGAAATAACTGGCATAGGAATATTATTCAATAGTTGCTTTACAATGCTTGCACACACGCTGACGCACTCCGTTTTCTCGAGTAATACCTACGCGAGTACCTTTTTTGCACTGAGTACAAATAAGCTGAACATTCGCGATTCGAAGAGGCGCAGCAATGCTTACGCGCTGCCCTTTTTGGCCGCCTCGGCGGGATTTTACGTGCTTTTTCACCATGTTGAGTCCCTCAACAACAACGCGCTCTTCTTGTGGGAGTACAGCAAGTACCTTGCCGCGCTTTCCAGCATCTTTCCCTCGGAGAACCCGAACAGTGTCGTTACGTTTAATTTTAGGAAGAGTTGCCATAGGAATTACCAAACTTCAGGAGCTAAAGAAACAATCTTCTGGAACCCTTTCGCACGAAGTTCTCGGGCGATTGGCCCGAATACACGAGTTCCAACAGGTTCTTTAGATTCTTTATTTACAATAACAGCAGCGTTGTCATCAAATCGGATTGCAGTTCCATCAGGACGCTTATGCTCCTTCTGGACACGAACGATAACAGCTCGAACAATATCGCTTTTCTTTACCGTAGCGCGAGGTTCAGCAACCTTCACGGAAGCAACAACAACATCACCAATATACGCATATCGACGATGAGTAGATCCGAGAATACGGATCACCTTCAGAAGTTTGCCTCCTGAATTATCCGCAACTATTAACTTGGATTCTTCTTGAATCATACCGTTTTACCTCCTTGAGAAATAACAGTCCAACGCTTTCGAGCAGACATTGGTCGAGCCTCGCGAATACGAACCATTTGACCTACTGTAGCTGCATTTGCTTCATCGTGAACTAAGTATCGCTTTGTACGCTTTATTCGCTTTCCGTATACCGGATGAGAGATTACTCGTACAACTTCTACAGACACCGTCTTATCGCCGGATTTGCGTACAACAACACCATCAAGCTCTCGCTTGCGGGTTTCTTGTTGTGTTGGGGCCTGTTTCTTCATAAAAATATACTATGAGTGAGAAATGCGAGAAATGCAAGTTTGGATACGAGCGACTTCTTTTCGAAGCGTTCGAAGCTGTGCGTAATTTGAGTCTTTTCCAGCAGCAATCTCTTCCCGAGCATGAAACAGTCGCTGGCGAGCCTCTGTGAGCTTTGCCGCTAGATCCTCTCGAGAAAGTTGCATGAGTTCTTGTGCTTTCATAGCCATTATCCTATTCGTGAAATAAACTTCGTCTTCAATGGAAGCTTTTGAGCCGCAAGACGAAGACCTTCTCGAGCAGTAGCCTCATCCATGCCATCCACCTCAAAGAGCACGCGTCCTCGGTGCACAACTGCAACGAAGTGGTCCACAGAACCTTTTCCTTTTCCCATCGGCAATTCTTGCCCCTTGGCAGTAATTGGCTTGTCTGGGAACACGCGAACCCATACTTTTCCGCTTCGCTTTGCATGACGAGTTACAGCACGACGCGCAGCTTCAATCTGCCGAGCAGTAACCCATCGGCTTTCCATAGCCTTAAGTCCGTACTGTCCAAAATCAACAGTAAGAGCACCTTTTGCAGCTCCGCGCACAGAGCCCTTCTGGTGTTTACGATGCTTTACTTTTCGAGGAATGAATGCCATAGGAATTATTTCGTAACCTTTTCAGCAAGTGAAGTGCGACGACGTGGTCGTGGCCTTGTTTCTTTTGGAGTACCAATTGCTTCTCCTGGCTTTTCTTCATTATCAAGTTCGTATTCTCCACGATTAATCCATACTTTAATTCCAATTGCACCAAATGTTGTAAACGCAGTTCGTTGTGCATAAGAAACATCAGATCGGAATGTATGGAGCGGCACACTTCCTTCAGCAAGCCATTCACGACGAGCAATATCGGCGCCGTTCAAGCGACCAGCAATGGAGATACGGATTCCACGAGCACCTGCTTGCATAGAACGAGACACCACTTGCTTCAACACTCGGCGATATGGCATACGACGTTCAAGCTGGTCTACAACCTGCGTTGCAACGGCAGACGCATCAGTATCCGGATTACGAATTTCTTGAACGTTAATTCGGAAACGAACAGTTTTTCCAAACATTTTCTGTAAATCTTTTTGAATCTTTTCAATTCCAGAACCACCTCGACCAATAACAACTGCTGGGCGGGACGTATGGATTGTCAAAACTGTTTCGCGCGCCTGACGAACAATTTCTATGCGAGAAATAGAAGCCGTGCGCATTTGCTTCTTAATGTAATTTCGGATCTTAATATCCTGAATAAGGTTATCTCGAAAATTCTTTGGGCTATCAGAAAACCACTTCGCATCCCAGTTGTGAAGAATGTTTCCGATTCGGAGAATATTTGGATTTGTTTTTCGGCCCATAGGAATATAGTTTAAATAAATTATCCAATACTTTTTCTTCGGTGCGTCTTTTTCGCATCGCCACCCTGCTGATTCATTTTTGTTTTCTGGAATGCAGTGTAGTTTTGCTTTCCTTCAACACTTTCCTTTGTTCGATCTTCTGCTGATTCTTTCTTTGTTGCTTTTGTTTCGGTTACTTCTTGAACTTCTTCAGCATGGTCGTGTCCACCCTGCGCAACAAATTCATCAGCAGTTACAGTTGCAATTGGCTTTGCCTTCTTCACCTTTCCATCTTTTTGTGGTTCACCTTCAACAACAACGGTAACGTGTGCTGTGCGCTTTAAAATTGGATGAGCCATACCTTTTGCAACCGGCATAAACCGCTTCATCACAAGACCAGGGTTTACGAGTACGCTTGCAACCTTTAGTTCAGATGGAGCCATTTGAAGGTTGTTTGTTGCATTTGCAATTGCGCTATTGAGTACATGCAAAATAATAACCGGCGCTTTTCCTTTTGCGAAAGTAAGCTGGTTTTTTGCATCGAGTGCGCCCATTCCTTGGATCATCCGTGCATACGGACGAATCTTTCGAGGAGACATTCGTGCATGTTTTTGTGTAGCAGATACGCGCATCATAGGAGTCTGTTACTTAGCAGCAGGAGCTGGTTTAGCGCCACCTTCAACTTCTTTCTGAAGCTTTCCTCCATGACGAACGAATTTTCGCGTTGGAGCGAATTCTCCAAGCTTGTGTCCAACCATATCTTCTGTAATCAATACCGTAATATGCTCTTTTCCATTATGAATACCAAACCGAAATCCAACCATTTCTGGGAATACTGTAGATCTGCGAGACCATGTCTTAATAACCGTTCTGTCTCCAGCTTGAAGACCCTTCACTTTAGCAAGGAGGTGTTGGTCAATAAATGGTCCTTTTTTGATTGATCGAGGCATATATTATTTCTTCTTACGCTTATTCTTTCGTCGTTCCAAAATCAATGGATCTGAGTACTTCCCAGGCTTGCGGGTCTTTACACCAAGTGCATGTTTACCCCAAGGAGTCTTCGGATACTTCAATCCAATAGATTGTGCACCTTCTCCACCACCGTGAGGATGATCCACAGGGTTCATAACCTTTCCACGGACATTCGGGCGAAGACCAAGGCGACGATTTCTTCCAGCCGATCCAATGCGCTGTAAGCGCCAATCAGGATTGCCGACCGTGCCTATTGTGGCATAGGATTCGCGAGAAATCAAGCGTACCTCGCTCGATGGCATGCGGATCTGGGCATATTCCTCTTGTACGTCCATAAGGATCCCGTACGATCCTGCTGAGCGGAACAATGAGCCACCTCGGCCTGGCTTCATTTCAACATTATGCACGAATACACCAGGGGTAATATTCTTTAATTTCATTCGGTTTCCTTCTTTTTCCGGAGTCTTTTCATCAGTAATTGTTGTATCTCCAGTCTTTGCACCATCCCATGCGAGAAGGTACTTTCGGTCTCCGTCTGCATATACCACACGAGCAAGGTTAGCGGATCGGTTTGGATCAAATTCGATATGCTCTACTGTTCCAGCAATACCAAGCTTTTCTTGTCCGAAAGAAACTACGCGGAGTCGGCGCTTTACCCCACCGCCTCGGTGACGAGTAGTAATTTTCCCAGCAGAACCACGACCACTTGTTGCAGTCTTAGATGCAAGTAAGCCTTTGAGTGGTTGACCTTTGTATAATTCAGAACGGTCAACAATAGACATCTTCTTTCTTGCGGCACGATTTGATTTGTAATTCTTGATAGGCATAGGACTATTTTGCGTTTACGAGAGACTGAATGTTATCAACGGTAACGTATACCTTCTTATACATATTCGTTTTCCCTTCCGTTACTCCACGACGACGAGTCTTTGGATGCACACGAAGAGTTCGAATACTTTTTACCGTTACTCCAAATCGCGCTTCTACAACCTGTCGGATTTGCTCCTTGGTCACATGAGGAAGTACGCGGAATACAACCGTTCCATTTGCTTGCTGATTGATTCCTTTTTCAGAAACAACTTCTGTAAGCCCGATAACACCAGTTGTAAGAGCTCCTTCATCAACCTTCAATTTTGCTTTTTTTGCAGCAGCTGCCGTGCTCGAAACTTTCTTGTTGCGTGCAGGGGCTTTCTTTTCGTTCTTTCCGACAATTCGTTTTGTTAGACTTAGAAGAGACATAGGACGTGGTGTTATATTGAACAGCGAACTTCAAGAACAGGAAGAGCTGCATCATCAATCCATACCGTGTGGGCCTCCATGATATCTTTTGGTATCACGGTCGTAGCATTACGAACCCGTACGCTTGGAATATTAGAAGCGATACGAGCGAACGAACGATTTGCATCAGCAACAATTACAAGGAGTCCCGTTACGCCCTGCACATGCTTTGCAATATCTTTCGTTTTTGCTGGCATCTTTTCAGAAAACTGCAATACGGAAAGCGTGCCGTTCTTTGCATGCATTGCAAATGATCCAGCCAATACCCTGCGGCGTTCCTTTAATTGAGTTTTTGCAATACGAGTCTTTCGGCTTCGTGGTCCAAATGTTGTACCACCACCAACCCACAATGGGGATCGGCTTGATCCGTGTCGAGAACGTCCAGTTCCTTTTTGCTTCCAAGGCTTTCGTCCACCACCACGCACTTCTGCTCGTTCTTTGGTGTGAGCGCGTCGAATACGCATACGCTTGTGTGTTGTGTGAATAGTACGAGCAATCATTGCAGGTTCTGTTTCCACAAAAAATGCTGGAGTTGCAACTGTTTTATCAGATGCCTTTTCAAGCGTTCGTATAGGAAGCGCTTGCTTTGCAGTTTTCTTTGATTTTGCAGGAGTAGTTGCCATAGGTTATTTGCTTTCAACGCTACGGATTTCAACAATGCTTCCGCGTCGGCCAGGGATAGCGCCTTTTACGGCAACTAAGTTCTTGCTCGAGTCTACATGAACAATTTCCAAATTCTTCACCGTAACTCGATCAGAACCCATTCGCCCTGCCATACGTACACCCTTCATAACGTGCTGTGGGAATCGTCCACCAATAGAACCCGGACGACGCAATACGTGACGATGACCGTGGCTCGCAGGTCCTCCCTTAAAGTGATGTCGCTTTACCACACCAGCGTTTCCTTTTCCTTTTGAAATACCAGTTACTTCAATAGTGTCCCCAACAGCAAACTGATCAACACCTACGGTTGGTGTATCATCGGCAATTTCACCTGCGAATTCTTTTCGTAGTGCAAATAGTTCTTCGTCAGTTTTTGGGGTTCGCTTCTCTCCAATTTTCGCTCCTTCTTTTTTCGGGAGTGCAAGCTGGACAGCGGCGTACCCATCTTTTTCAGTTGTTCGGCGGAGGGTTACAAAGTTTGGAAGTGCAGAAATTAAGGTAACAGGAACAACGTCTCCATTAGGAGAAAACACTTGAGACATACCAACTTTTCGACCAAGCAGGGCTTTCATACTGATAAACTCGCATGTGAGTGGAAATAAAAAAGCTTACAATTTAAAGCTTAAAAAATCTCGTTCCTATGCCTTAATGGCACGGTATTAGTCAGAATAGAACATGCAGAAAAAAAAGTAAAGTAAAATGCCTGGGGATTTCTACATTCCCTATAAAAAGTCCCAAAATTTGACAAATAAATAGAAAACCGGCATTTCGATAGAAACGCCGGCTTATGGGAGAAGCTGGGATACCTATGAGCTATTGGACACACTGAGGCTTTTTCTTGAGCCAATTCCATTAACAATATGGAATACTGTCCCAGGAACAAGCCTTTCAGTATCAATTCGAGAAACTTCCCCCAAATCAATAATGAATCCAACCCCGCTCTTTCCTTCCTCCTGCACTGCATAGAGCGCCTTTGACGGGTCACTCACTGCGCCAATAACAATATATCCTCCTGCCCCTAACTTCTGAAAAGGCACGATCTTCCTTCCAGAAAAGAACCCCATCCCGTATCCGAAAGTAAAAAAAATGGACCCCATTAAAACGCACACAGAAATCACCGCCTCAAGATCAGAAAGCATGGCATTCTCCCTTCGTTATTCGTAGAAAATGTACAGCTACCCCTTCTCTCTTTGTATACCTTCGGCAAACATAACAAAACCCCCGCTTTATAGCGGGGGTTTTGTTTCTACAAGCACTAGACTTATACAGTCTTCATTGATACGTCTACTCCTGCAGGAAGATTTAAACTCATCAGAGTATCTACTGTGCGAGGCGTTGACTCCATAATATCAATCAGTCGCTTATGGACACGGATCTCGTACTGATCTCGTGCATTTTTATGCACAAAGGTTGAACGATTTACCGTATACCGCTTCTTGCTTGTTGGAAGTGGAGTGGGGCCAGCGATTTTTGCGCCGTCTCGCTCAACTGCTTCCATAATCTGCTTTGCAGATTGGTCGATCAACTTGTGATCGTATGCCTTCAGCTTAATCCGAATCTTCGGAGCAGCTACCGGTGTATCTCCAGATTTTGGGGTGTCAGCAGACATTACTCAATAATCTTTGTTACAACTCCGGCACCAACGGTGCGTCCACCTTCTCGGATAGCGAATCGCATTCCGTCTTCCATGGCTACCTTTGAACCCAATTCAACAGTGATGCTGATTGTGTCTCCAGGCATAACCATTTCTGTTCCTTCTGGAAGGAATACTTCTCCAGTTACGTCTGTTGTTCGAACGTAGAACTGTGGCTTGTATCCCTTAAAGAATGGAGTATGGCGTCCACCTTCGTCTTTTGTAAGAACGTATACTTCAGCTTCGAATTTCTTGTGAGGCGTAATGCTTCCTGGCTTTGAAACAACCTGACCGCGCTCAACATCTTCCTTCTTCAATCCACGAAGGAGAAGTCCTGCGTTGTCTCCAGCCTGACCTTCATCAAGCTGCTTGTTAAACATTTCGATACCAGTTACTACAGTCTTTTGAGTGTCGCGGATTCCAACGATTTCAACTTCATCGTTAATCTTAATGATTCCACGTTCAATACGACCAGTTACTACCGTTCCTCGACCTTCAATAGAGAACACGTCTTCGATTGAAAGAAGGAAAGGCTTGTCTACGTCTCGAACAGGTTCTGGAATAGCTTCATCAAGAGCTGCAATCAAGTCAATGATTGGCTTTGCATCTGCTTCATCTGCAGACTTTGCCGCAAGTGCCTTCGTAGCGCTTCCGCGGATTACCTTAGCGTTTGCACCATCGTATTCATATTTTGTAAGAAGTTCACGAACTTCTTCTTCTACAAGGTCAACGAGCTCTGGATCATCAACAAGGTCTACCTTGTTCAAGAACACAACAATCGTAGATACACCTACCTGGCGAGCCAAGAGGATGTGCTCACGAGTCTGAGGCATCGGACCGTCAGTAGCGGCAACAACGAGGATTGCGCCATCCATCTGAGCGGCTCCAGTGATCATGTTTTTGATATAGTCGGCATGTCCTGGGCAGTCTACGTGTGCGTAGTGACGAGAATCAGACTCGTATTCACAGTGCGCAGTAGAAATAGTAATACCGCGAGCCTTTGATTCTGGAGACTTGTCCAAGTCATCAATGCTCATTAACTTCTTAACTCCACCCTTCATGTTCATGATGTGGAGAATAGCTGCCGTTGTGGTTGTCTTTCCGTGGTCAACGTGACCAATAGTTCCGACATTCACGTGGGGCTTGCTTCGAACGAATTTTTCAACAGCCATAGGCCAAGATTAGTTTAAGAAATAAAATAATAAAATGCCTTATCTGGCGTTTTACCCAGCTGTTTCTAGCGCCTATAAAGGAACATCAAAACAACCGCCTCAAGGTCATGTATATTTGTAACAGGAAGTATTTTACAAGTCAATATTATGGTAAGAAAAAGCACCCCCGTGTTGCCACAGGAGTGCGAAAGTTGAACGAGAGCCTGTTTAAAGCTCAGGAGAGGGTAGAGGGTTTCCAAACGGCCTCAACGTATTGAGGAGGTTCCGGCATAGAGACTCCGAGAGCCCTGAGAAAAAGATGAGTACCGGATGGAGCGTAGCTGATATGATGTATCCGTATCGGCAGCCTCAAGGTTGCCAGGTGGGCCATAATGATCTTCCCAATCCCCCTTCTTCTAAAAGAGGGCTCCACCATGATTCCAAACCTTCCGTCGATGCGGATTTCGTTTTGTTGCTCCTCATACAAAGCATAGGCAACAATCATGCTATCATGGTATTCGTCACACACTATTAACCGTTGATACCTTTCGTTTCCGACGAGGCTCGTCGTGTAGGCTTTAGTAGCATCTGCCACATCTTCGCTTAGCAATAGCTTACTCAGGCGCTCCATTGGAGGAAGCTGAAGTTTATCCGCCAATGAAAGCACAAATTTTCTCGCAACCTCGCCTTTTGGATCTGCTAATTCTGTCGGAACAGAAAAGTGCTCAAAGAATTCTTTTGCACCATCAATTCCATCAGGCACTAGCGCAAAAAGCCGAGATCGCTTGTCGTTGAGCCTTGACCACAACTCCTGAATGAGCATTCCACCGATCCCTCGTCTTTGAAAATCCGGATGAACCGCGAGGTTAAGAATTATTATCCTATCGGGATATAAAGCAAAGAAGCAACAGCCCGCAATAACCTCATCACAGGTAGCAACAATTCCAATTACATTAGGCTTCTTCGCATATGTAATCATCGCTTTTTCGCTCCATCGCCTTCCCTCAGAAAAGCATTGCTCCTCAATCACTGCTAGTTGAGGAAAATCCTTGCGAATAGAATATCGAATACTGACCCCAGAAGACAGACTATTTGTTGATTCCATGATTTCCCTCTTTACATAAGAACCCATTGACAAAGAACTCACTCTAAATGCAGAATGAGCATTTCAAATTATTCTGTCAAGAGCTCCTAGTCCTGCAAATCGGGATGGAGGTCACCTTTGAGTGGCTCAAATCGAATACGAGGAGGCTTTGGGTAGTCTGGCTGTGCAGCTAGGTCGTCAATTTCATCAGCTTCTCCGGTTTCCTGCTCCGAAGCGTAGGCAAGTGCAATATCTCGGTTAATACGCTCTAATACATCATCTTCAATAGGTGTTTCCATGTGTTTTCGAATTGCTTGCGACACCATGTCAGCTTGAGGGAGTGTGAGTTGCTGCTCTACGTCAATCTCTACTTCTGCCCATTCTGCTGCAAGAGCCTCTTCTGTAGCCAACACAAACCTCGTACCATCTTCATCCATAAATGAGAATTTGCCACCCAGGTCTTTTAGAACAGATAAAATCGGCTCGAGTGCTTCTTTCATGCTTTTGGATTCTGTTCGCATGGATACACTATACCCTCCCACGCTCCCGCATCGCAAGTGGATAAAAAAACCGCACCGAGATTACCCGATGCGGAGTGAAAATGTCCAAATTCATAACCGCTCATTTCTTAGCCAAAGAAGAAGTGTCTTGCCACTCCTCCTCTTCAACGAGGAGGTACTCCATTGTGTATGCGGCCTCGTCAGTATCCTCGTAGTAATTGCGCAAAACGCTCGTCGCGAGGAACCTTTGCTTTTGGAAGAATAATTGCCCGGGAAGGTTTGTTTCTCGGATTTCCAATGTAATCGACGTTCGTCGCTGTTGTGAAAGCTTGTTGATTAACTTCTGTATCATCTGCGCCCCAACACCACAACGACGATACCGACTTGCCACGGCGAAGCTCATGATATGCATGCGAGATTGGAAAAGTTCGTAGATCATAAACCCAATAACCCGCCCTTCATACTCCGCGGCCATGCCGATGCAATTACGCTGCCGCAAACAACAGAGGAAATCTTCTTCATTCCAGGGTAATTCAAAACTTTCCTTCTCAATCCTTAGTACATCTGGCATATCACGCCGAATCATCCAGCGGACTTGTACTGAAATAACTTTTTTTACGCCTTCGCCTAAGACCTGCTCTGATGAGTTTACCGGAATTGTGCTCATGGGAACTTCCCCTTCCATGTATTTAGAGAACACACACGGTTGCAACAATATGCAGCCTACCTGCCCATGAATATACTCCTCTCAAATTGTTTTACAACCTACGCCTTTTTTGCGCTTGCTCCAACGATTTCTTCCTGTACGTTTCTTGGAACTTCCTGGTAATGGTCGAAGTGCATGGTGTAGTTTGCACGACCCTGGCTCATAGAACGAACCTGCGTTGCGTATCCAAACATGGACCCAAGCGGTACTGTTGCATCAATAACCTTCAGGTTTACACGGTCAGTAATAGACAGAATCTGCCCTCGACGAGAGTTTAAGTCTCCTACAACATCTCCCATATACTGTTCTGGAGTAATAACTTCAACTTTCATAATAGGTTCAAGGAGTACTGGGTCAGCTGTGCGCATACCTTCACGGAATGCCATAGAAGCTGCAATCTTAAACGCAACTTCGGAGCTGTCTACATCGTGGTAGCTTCCATCAAACGCTGTAGCCTTTACGTCCACAACAGGGAAGCCAGCAAGTACACCGTTCTTGGAAGCTTCTTCAACACCCTTTCCAACTGCTGGTAAGTATTCTTGTGGAATAACTCCTCCTTTAATTTCTTGTGCGTATTCAACACCAGCTCCTCGCTCTTGAGGTTCCAAACGAAGCCATACGTGTCCGTACTGTCCACGACCACCGCTCTGTTTGATGTACTTTCCTTCTGCTTCTACGCTCTTTCGGATTGTTTCCTTGTATGCAACCTGTGGCTTTCCAACGTTTACTTCCACTCCGAATTCTCGCTTCATGCGGTCAACAATAATTTCAAGGTGAAGTTCTCCCATTCCTTGCATGATAACCTGCGCAGTTTCCTGGTCAGTGTGCACGCGGAATGTTGGATCCTCTCCCATAAGAGCCTTAATTGCGAGCCCCAGCTTTTCTTGGTCGGCCTTAGACTTTGGCTCAACAGCAATAGAGATAACTGGCTCTTGTCCGATAATTCGTTCAAGCAAAATAGGGTGTTCTTCATCGCATAGCGTGTCTCCTGTTGTTGTTGCTTTCATTCCAACAAGTGCACCAATTCCACCAGCAGAAATTTCTTCTACTTCTTCTCGTTCGTTTGCATGCATACGCAAGATACGGCTAATACGTTCGCGCTTTCCAGTTGAAGAGTTTAATACGTATGAACCAGTCTTCAATGAACCAGAATACACACGGAAGAACGTAAGCTGCCCTACGTACGGGTCGGTTGCAATCTTAAATGCAAGTGCGGCAAATGGCTCGTCAGCAGATGGCTTTCGAGTAAGTACTTTTTCAGGATCATTAATATCTTCTCCTTGAACAGCAGGTACATCCACCGGAGATGGGAGGTAATCAACAACAGCATCCAACATGCGCTGCACACCTTTGTTCTTCAGTGCAGTTCCGCACAATACAGGAACAATCTGTCCAGCAATAACCCCCTTGCGAAGTGCTGCGTTTAATTCATCTAAAGAAATGTCTTGTCCTTCAAGGTATTTTTCCGTAAGCGCATCATCGAGTCCGGCAATCTTTTCAACCATTTCTGCACGACGAGTTTTTGCTTCTTCAACTAATTCTGCAGGAATTTCTTTCTTTTGAATGTCGATTCCCATATCGCCTTCGAAGTACCATGCCTGCTCCGTAAGAAGGTCAATAATTCCACCAAAGTTGTCTTCTTCCCCAATTGGAAGAGTTAGTACAACCGTGTTCTTTGTAAGACGTTCATGAATAGAATCGAGCACCTTCCAGAAGTTTGCACCGGTTCGGTCGAGCTTATTCACGAAACACATACGAGGCACCTTGTGCACATCTGCCTGGCGCCATACTGTTTCGGATTGTGGTTCAACACCAGCAACTCCATCAAATACCACAACAGCTCCGTCAAGTACGCGAAGACTTCGCTCTACCTCTACAGTAAAGTCTACGTGGCCTGGAGTATCAATCAGGTTTAAACGGTGATCTCTCCAAAATGCAGTTGTTGTTGCGGAAGTAATAGTAATTCCACGTTCTCGTTCCTGCTCCATCCAGTCCATGACAGTATCCCCTTCATGCACTTCTCCAATTTTGTGGGTTAACCCTGTGTAAAACAATACACGTTCAGATACAGTAGTCTTTCCTGCATCAATGTGCGCAATAATTCCAAAATTACGTACTTTCTCAATAGGAACTTTCGGGAATTGCTTTGAAGGTGCGTTCATATAAAATTGTTATCGAGCGAAATGAGAGAATGCGCGGTTCGCTTCAGCCATGCGGTGCATGTCAGCACGCTTCTTCATAGCCCCGCCTTGCTTTTGTGATGCATCAATAAGTTCAGCAGCAAGTTTTTCTGACATGCTTTTGCCACCACGTCCGCGTGCAGCATCACGCAACCATCGCATAGAAAGTGTATCGCGTCGTGCTGGGCGCACTTCTTGTGCAATCTGGTAGTTTGCCCCACCAACTCGGCGAGCTTTTACTTCCAGTACAGGCGCAACGTTCTTAAGTGCAGTATCAAAAATCACAAGCGGATCATTCTTTGTTGTGTCGGAAATAATATCGAGTGCATCGTAAATGATTCGCTGAGAAACACTCTTCTTCCCGTCATACATCATGTAGTTGATAAACTTGGACAACGCCATGTTTCCGAATTTTGGATCCGGCTTGAGGTACTTCTTATTCTTATATACTCGTTTCTTTCGTGGCATAAAATGGTAAGTAATTATTCAGATGCTTTAGGTTTCTTTGCTCCGTATCGGCTGCGTCCTCGGCGACGAGCTTCAACACCAACCGTATCGAGAACTCCTCGTACTACCTGATATCGAACACCCGGCAAATCTTTTCGTCGTCCACCTCGGATCATTACGATGGAGTGCTCCTGAAGGTTATGACCTTCACCTGGAATAAATGCAGTTACTTCCATTCCATTGGAAAGTCGAACACGAGCAACCTTTCGAAGCGCAGAGTTTGGCTTCTTTGGAGTCATGGTCTTTACCTGCAAACACACCCCTCGCTTAAACGGGCTTCCCTTTTTAAACTTGATAGGACGATCAGTTAACACGTTGAATCCGCGAAGCATGGCAGGAGCTTTCGCTTTCTTTGACTTTGATTCGCGTCGTTTGCGCACTAACTGATTAATCGTTGGCATTTTTGTACTATAGATAAGCCAGCAAAAAAAGTCAAAGCACACTGAGGATATCTGCCGGAGACACCCCCATAAACAGGCTGGCAATCCGAATTGCTGGAATAAAGACCAGCTGGGTAATAATACCCGGATACAAGATCATAATGCCGATTAAGATGAACATTCCGTACCGCTCGAGCATCTGGACAATGTCCGGCCGTTTCTCAAGGAAGATAAACAGCACCTTCGAACCATCCAATGGAGGAATAGGCAGCAGGTTAAATAGCATCAAGAACGCATTTACCAGCCCAATTACCATAAGAAGGTATGGCAATGCCGTCTGCGCAGGTACCAAGTGGATCAATATTCCGCATAGTACGATAATGACAAAATTTGCAGCCGGCCCCGCAAGCGCAACAATCACCGGGCCCCATATGCCATATCGCAAATTGTAATAGTTTACCGGTACCGGCTTTGCCCATCCAAAAATAAACCCGACCTTACTAATAATAAGCAAAAACGGAATAATAATCGTTCCCCACAGATCAACGTGGCGAATAGGGTTGAGCGAAAGGCGCCCAGCGTATTTTGCCGTGCTATCCCCAAGAAGATTCGCCACATACCCGTGTGATACTTCATGGAAAATAACAGCGATTCCAATCCCGAGAATAGACGCGAGAATTGAGAGACTTTGAGGTATTTCTGCAAATGCAAACATAGGTAGAGGATAGCATCTATTTTTACGAGGCACTAGGCTTTATTGAAGCGGTTTCCCCTTGCCACAAGCAGTTTACATGCTTGTGGCTTGCATTTTCTTCATACCCTCTTTATAGTAAGAAAATTCTATGGCACGAGTATGTGAAATCTGTCAGAAGGGCAAATCGGTGGGTAACCGCCGAAAGCTTTTGCGTGGTCACTATAACGTAACCGGCAAACGCACCTTCAAACCAAACCTCCAGTCCACCATCCACGATGGCAAGAAAGTACTGGCATGTGTTCGCTGTATCCGAACAAAAGCAAAAGACCAAATCGCAGCGTAAACAAATATAGATAAAGAAAAACGCCTCTTCCTTTCAGAAGAGGCGTTGTGTTTTCCGCAAATCGTCTACGAACCTAGCTTTATAATACGATTTATGGAAAAATCGTCGCGTTTATGTTGAGGCGATGAAGTGCCATCGTTTTTAGGAATACCTATAACCCCCTCCAACTTTGAGTCACGATCCCTTACAACCGAGTAGCGGTGGGCCCAGGGTCCGGCCGTCCCCTCTTGAGAAAGCCGACATTGCAAAACGCCTTTTTGTATCAAATCGGCGATAGCTCCTTGTATAGTCGACTCAGGCAATTCCCCATCCTTTTCGCCCACCTTAGGCGACGCAAGCTGTAAGAGCTCTTCATAAGAAATGCCAAACGCATGGCCAGCGAGCAAGCATCTTAAAAGCACTAAAGCACTGGCAAGGCTAAGCCAGACTGACTCACGAGGCTTCTCAGGCTCTGGTGGTGGCGGAGGTGGCTCTGGCGCTTTTGAAGAACCAGAAGAGTCACTTCCTTCGAAGTTTAGTGACGTAGATGAAGTATCTTTCCCTTCAGTAGACAAGCCCGAGGCGCCGTCTGACGCTTCAGTAGTAGGTCTAGGTGCATTTTGACCCGACATGATCCACACTCCTTTTCAATATACCAAAAGAACATTTTCCCTTCACGACACTCGTTTAGGATTCATATCTTATAGAGCCTACGGAAAATAAAGTAAAGAAAAACACCACAAAATATGCCTATTGACAAGTAAGTCAATGGGTGCTATGCTTAAGGAAGGTTAAGTACGCTCTTTTCTCTCTACACAAGCCCCAAGAGGTGCATGATGCAACGGACGCAAGCAAAAGCAATCCCGGATGCGAACGTTCCAGCAGAAATTCAACAAGCAGTGAATGCTCTCTGCGCCCTAGGAAGCCCCGTCGAACAAGACGCTCCCATCTGGAGCCAGTTTGCGGACGGTGGACGTCCCCCAGCGCTCTCGCCCTGATCCACCCGGACCATATCCATTGGTCCAGCTTCCCTCCCCACGGCCTGTCCCTCAGCCCTACGCAACTTCGGTTCCGTGGGGCTTCTTTTTTTATTAAAACCATATAACACTACATTGAGTTACGGGGTGTAGTATAACGGCAGTACGCAAGGCTGGGGGTCTTGTAGCCCGGGTTCAATTCCCGGCATCCCGACTATGAAATATTCGCTTGAAACAAAAAAGAAACGAGCGCAGGTTGTTCACAACGAATTAGAACGATTGTTTCCTGGCGACCTTGAAACTCCGCTTCACTATAAAACGCCGTTTCAATTACTCGTTGCCGTTATTCTGTCTGCACAATGTACCGATGAGCGCGTAAATATTGTTACTCCTCCACTATTTAAAAAGTACACATCTGCACACGCGTTTGCGCATGCAAAACTATCGGAACTTGAAAAGATGATTTACTCAACAGGATTTTACCGAGCAAAAGCAAAAGCAATTATTGGCGCCGCGCAGATTATTACCACCAAACACCACGGAAGGCTCCCATCTACTATGCAAGAATTATTAGAACTTCCTGGAGTTGGTCGAAAAACTGCGAACGTTATATTGGGTCACATTTTTGACACCGTGGAAGGTATTGCCGTAGAC
>JBPOIM010000032.1:0-11945 GCA_052034485.1 Candidatus Anderseniibacteriota bacterium
TCTGAATAGCTTCCGCACGTAGCGTAACTCCGACCAAACATACCGCAATGAACAACGCAATCGTCATGGTGGGAATGTAATAAGGGAGAACACGATTCCAAAACCTCATTTCACTGTCCATGCCCACAGAACCAGCTTCTTTTTCGTTCGACGAAATGTTCATGATCCAATCCTCCGTATAGACTAAAAACGAACAAACCCTGCAAAAAAATTATTGGTTTATCGCCTTTTTGTCAAGTTGACCAAAAGGGCTATTTTCGATACGGTGTGTGAATACACATTATGTTGTGGCTTAATATTCTCTTTATCGTAACAGCCGTGTTACTAACCGGCAGCATCCTGCTCCAGAGCAGTTCTGCCAGCCTTGGCTCCGCTTTTGGCGGTGGCAATGAAGGCTTTTACGTGCGCAGAGGAAGCGAGAAGCGCTTGTTCCAAGCAACCATTGTATTGTCTACCGTATTTTTCCTCGTGGCGATTGCGCACCTATTTGTTGCGTAAAAAAATGAACAACCCTACAAACCGCATTGCATATGTCCCGGTTATTGCCGGGCTCTTGTTATTACTGGTATCTGGAACACTCCTTCTTGTAAAACAAGATAAACAAGCACGAGATACCATTCGCAAGCATCATTTGGCCGACCTAGAAACAGCGCTGTACTTGGCACGCAACCAACACGGAACATTCCCACCCTACGACCAGCTTTCTTGGTGTGGAGTATTGCAAGACCCTGCCAACGCAGCAATAAAACAGGAAGTAGAGGAATCGCTTCGAAAGGCGGTAGATAAATACGGAAACGATGCAAAACCGTTCCCCGAAGACCCTGCCGGTTTGGCACAGGGGTATTACTACTGGAAGCGTAGCCCGTCTATGTTTGAGCTGTATTCTGCCCTAGAAGCGGCTCCAACGGCCGAACGGAACACTTTTTCGTGTCCGGAAGGCATCCATACTACATACGATTATGGGATTGCGTCAATCTTGCGCGAAAACGGAACCGAGTCGACAATTGAAAGTTCTCCCCTATGATGAATTTCCAAGATATCAAGGCATGGCTTCAGAGGGTGTATGGGTATATGACCCCACGAGAAAAGACTATTCTCGGCGGCTTGGGGTTGTTGCTGATCATTTCCCTATCTTTGAGCATCACCGGATACGTAAATAGGCACAGCACACTTGTCCCACAAGATGGCGGAACATATAACGAAGCATTGGTTGGTCAGCCACGATACATTAATCCGATTCTCGCCAGCACAAACGACATCGACCTGGACCTAACAAAGGTGGTGTATTCCTCCCTCTTTAAGGTAGGGTCGGATTCGAAATTACAAAATGATTTAGCAACCTCTGTAGATACATCAAAAGATGGAAAAGTATACACCATCCATATGCGAGACGATGCAACCTGGCACGATGGCAAACCAGTAACTGCAGACGACGTGCTCTTTACCATTACGAGCATTCAAACAAAAGACTACAACTCCTCCCTCGCATCAGCATTTCAGGGGGTACAGGTTGACAAGGTAGACGACCACACCATTCGCTTTACATTACAAAAAACTCCATACGCACCGTTCCTCTCTAGCCTTACTGTTGGCATTGTGCCAAAACATGTATGGGAAAACATTCCTCCAAAAAGCGTAAACCTTGCGGAACAGGAACTGCGCCCAATTGGATCTGGCCCATACAAATTTGAAGAATTGGTTACAAAAAAGAAAACAGGAGAAGTTACATCGATCCGCTTTACTCGCAACGATTCGTACTATGGGCAAAAAGCGCACATCGCAACTCTCATATTTACATTTTTCAACACACACGAAGATGCGGTGACCGCGCTCAGCTCTTCAAAGGTAGATGGAATTGGATACCTTCCCCTTTCGCTATACCCAACAGTTAAAAACCGAACAGGAATTACCGTACACAAAATACGGCTCCCTCAATACTTTGGGCTATTCTTCAACCAATCAAAAAACCCTATCCTCGCGGACGTTGGAGTTCGCTCTGCTCTTTCGCTTGCCGTAGACCGCGAAACAATTATTAAAGAAGCGCTTAACGGACAAGGGGAATTGCTCGGCGTGCCAATTGCATCGGGTGTATTTGATTTTTCTAATATCGATAAGCCGGTATTCGACCTAGAAAAAGCAAAGCAAAACCTAGAAGACGCTGGCTGGAAAGTAACAGGAGAAGATGGCGTACGCACAAAAGATGGGAAGCCGCTTGAGGTAACCATTACCACCACCGACTGGCAGGAGTATGTAAAAACTGCAGAACTCATCCAAGAAACCTGGAAACAACTGGGGGTAAAAGTAACGATTCAAAGCCTCGGAACAGGAATTGTTCAGCAAACCGCTGTTGTACCTCGTGAATACCAAATCCTGCTGTATGGAGAAAACCTTGCCGCAGACCCAGATCCGTACCCGTTCTGGCATTCTACTCAAGTTAAAAGCCCGGGTTTAAATCTTTCGCTTTTAGAAGACAAAGATACCGACAAAGCACTTGAAGGCGCACGCACAACAAATGACAACGCAAAACGACAAGAGCTGCTTCATTCATTTGCACAACGGTTCCTCGATATCCACCCAGCAATTATCTTGTACAGCCCATACTACCTATTCGCGGAACGAAGCCACGTAGGCGGATTTACTATGGAGCATGGCGGACTTCCTTCCGATCGCTTAAACGATATTGTAAACTGGTACGTACGCGTAAAGCGTGTTTGGAATTCTTAACACATACAACAACCTATGTCTGAAGAAATGCGAGCGGTTATTACCGGTCAAGCAGAGCAAATTCGTCATTCTTTAGAAGTAAATAAAGATGTACAAGTTGCAGGAGAGTTTGATTCTATTATTCTCTCTGGCATGGGAGGGTCCGGCCACCCGGGAGATTTGCTCAACGCACTTCATGTAACAAAAGTTCCCCTCACCGTGCACCGCAGCTACGGCATTCCGCATGCGTTTGGAACAAAACCGCTTACTATCATTAGCTCATATTCTGGCAATACCGAAGAAGCACTCTCTTCATACGAAGAAGCAAAAGCTGCCGGCAAACCAATGCTTGTAAATACATCGGGAGGCAAGCTCCTTGAATGGGCAAAGCGCGACAACATTCCAACAAGCCTCATCGACTACCCTGGCATGCAGCCACGCCACACACTATTTGCGAGCTTTACTGGACTTGCAACTGCGCTTGCAAATAGCAACCTCGCAGAACAACTATCAGAACAATTTCAGCAAGCAGCAGATGTTATAGACAACGAAGAAGAACGCTTAGAAGAACCCGCAAAAGCAGTTGCGCAGCAGCTCGTTGGAAAGACGCCAGTATTTTACGCGTCAGATGAGATGGCGTTTGCCGCAAAGAATATGAAAATTCAGACAAACGAAAATGCAAAAACTGCAGCATTTTGGAATGAATTCCCAGAACTCAACCACAATGAAATGGTTGGCATGACTCACCCACAAGGCGCATTCCATGCGGTATTCCTCAAAACAACACGCGACAGCCCTCACATTACAGACCGCATGCAAATTACCAAACAACTCTATGAAGAATGGGGCGTGGGCGTAACGGAAGTAGCAGTACAAGGAGAAACGCTTCTCGACCAGCTTTCCTATGCGGTGGTATTTGGACTATGGCTTACCTACTACCTTGCACTTGCATATAATGTAGACCCAATTCCTGTACCGGGAGTTGAAAACTTCAAAAAGAGGCTCCAAGAGCTTCACTAACTTGTAGCTTGTAAGTCGGCCAGTATACACTGTACGACACGTCGAAGTGGCGGAATTGGTATACGCGTACGCTTCAGGAGCGTATGGCTTCACAGCCTTGAGGGTTCAAGTCCCTCCTTCGACACAAAATCTATGACCCAATACGTTATCCTCGTAGACAACCAAGACAATCAAATCGGCACGGAAGAAAAAATTGCAGCGCATGAAAAGGCGCTACTGCATCGTGCGTTTTCTATTCTTATTTTCAACTCCAAAGGAGAAATGCTTTTGCAGCAGCGAGCGCTTAGCAAATACCATGCGGGAGGACTATGGACCAACGCATGCTGCAGCCACCCAAATCCAGGAGAGTCTGTTGAAGATGCCATTCACCGAAGACTTCAAGAAGAAAATGGATTCGACACACCACTCACAAAAGAAACTGAATTTATTTACAACGTACCCGTGAGTAACGGCCTTACAGAACACGAATACCTCCACGTGTACCGCGGAGTATATGACGGAGACATTCACATAAACCCAGAGGAAGCTGCCGCTGTGCGCTGGATTAGCGCAGATGCGCTCCGAGAAGAAGTAGCGCAAAACAAAGAACGCTTCACTCCTTGGTTTTTACTCTTGCTAGAACGAGTCCCCTTTCTATAGGATTTTTCACATTATCGCGAACCAAAGCCAAAAGATGTGGTACAATTATTTCAAAGTATTCACATCGTCACATCCTTCATGGCTAAACAGAAAAAGAGCAATACATGGGTCGTTATAGGGTCAGTAGCACTGCTCGCAGTTGTATTGTATTTCGTGTACTCATACAGCGGACTGATCAAAACAACAACATTTACAGGAAGAGGCGCAACAATTGCCACCAGGCTCGATTGCAGAAGAACTGCTGACAACATCATTGAAGCACGACTATCCGTAGACGGATCAGGCAACCCCGCTGCTCTTACAAAAGGAAGCGGCTTACAAGAAGAATATATCGTTTGGAATACATCACAATCATCCGGAACCATAACGCCCGCTACCTCAGCTACAGACGTGGACGGCCTTGCTCAAAGCACATTCATACCAGCTCCTGGAATAACGACACCTGCCATTACTGCCTCATTCAGCGGAGATCGGATTCAAGTAAATTCTCAGGGGAACACAGTTGTTGTTGAATACGGACCATCATCATGTGACGTTCCGTTTGTAAATTAAATATATTTTAACCTTTATATCTTTATATATGCCCAAAAGAAAGAAAAACAATGAGTGGATCGTTGCGGGTTCAGTAGCACTGCTCGCAGTTGTATTGTATTTCGTGTACTCATACAGCGGACTGATCAAAACAACAGTGTACACAAATAACGCGAACATCTCCGCAAAAATTACAATTTCAGAAGTATTTAATACAAAAAAGGGAGATGCGACTCCTAATGCCTTCTTTGGGAACGGAGATAAGCGTTCAAGTGGCGAATCTTTTCCACTTATTACAAAGGGGAAAGTAGTAACCGATCCAAATCTTCCCACGGACGTAGAAGGACTTTCCGTACAACGAGGGAACGGATTCATTAAAGTTTCCATGGATTCTCGCCGAACAAAAGGTAAGGAAGGTGCGGCCGGTACGGTAACCATTGAAGGGTCCACCTTTACTTCTATCAAGAGCGAAGGGCGTCCAGAAAAAGTTGAAGACCAAAAGAAACGCGACGCTCGACTTGGCAAAAACCTTCGAGATGAAGCCGTATTAGCATCTTCAACTCAGGCGAAGTTTACCCTCACTGCAGGTCCAAAAATCGATACATTCACAATCTTCTACGCAACACCTGAAATTGCTGCCTCACCTACTGCGACACCCACTGCCACAGCAACACCTAATTCAAAAGATCCTCAATGTCAGGATGGTATCGATAACGACGGAGACGGAGCAACAGATCTTTCGGACTACAGCTGCCAAGGCGACAAGGACCGCGACAACGAATCAAGTCCACGATCTGCGTGTCAGGATGGCATCGACAACGACAAAGATGACTTAACTGATATGGATGACCCAGGCTGCTCAAATCGCCAGGACAATGACGAGACAAGCGTAAAAGCAACTCCAGCCGCTACCAAAACTCCTGCGAAAATTACAGTAACAACGTGTGTCGACCAAAATGGAAACGTCATTACATCGTCAGACAAGAACATTGATTGTAACAACATCAAGAGAGTTAAAAATGCTCCGGTTCCTGTAACGGCAAAGACTGGCCCAACAGAAGCTGCAACTATTGCAACCACCATCATAGCAAGTGGTTCCGGACTAGCGTATGCACTCAGGAAATACCTGAAGTAGTAAGAAGAACAATCTTCTCCTTACAAAACCCGCCTTACGAGGCGGGTTTTGTTAATTGCGTAACATTTGTTAGCTCTGCATGAATCAATATCCTCTGCTTCGTAGACCAAATTGGCCAACATGCCATAAGGGAAATAGTAGGCACCGGCCTATCGGATACAACCTGAAACTCCGGAGTCGGAGTAATAATCTCGCTCGTTGTAATACGATACGAATATCGAGTTCCTCGAAATTCTACATACATCACATCGCCTGGCTGCAATTCATTAATACGAGTAAATGCGAATCGATATATCCCCTTCCATGGCTCCCCGCTTGAATGCGCAGCGATGAACGCATTCCCCAGAGCGCCCGGTGTTACTCCGTTTGGGTATAATGCCGCGCCCCTTTCGAGTGTTGCGATAATGTCTTTATCGTTCAGCGACGGGCTTTCAACAACGGGAACATTTACATTAATTGCCGGGATAACAATTCTATTAGGGCCCACCTGCTCACCCCTTAAATACTCGGCAGGCAGCGGCTCTCCTCCTGCAGGATACGGCTGCACAATAATATTCGGGTTCGGCGTAGCAGTGGGATCGGGTGTAGAAAAAGGAATGAGCCGGTTTTGATTTTCTGGTAGCTGCACGGCAGACTCCGGAGTATTGGTTATAGCCCTTTGAATAAAATATGAAGATATATAGGGCCAAAACGTCCACGTCGTTGCGGCAAGCGCCCCGAAAAGCACTGTCGACAACGCCAGAACAAGGAAAAAGACATAAAACCTTTTCCAGATAGGTATAAACTCAATAAAATATTCGTCTTTCCTCCTCCTTTTTCTCATACGACAGTTTAATCCCTATTATTCTATCACGATACCGCTCCATTTGACTTATAGTAAGCAATCTGCTATGCTTATATATAGTTACGTTTCTGGTAGGTATACGATCTAGCTTGTTTGAGAAGTATTCGGAAGCAATTCATTTCGGAATTATCCTCAAAACCGTTAGACGCCTTATTATTCGCGCTTCTGCGAATGCGTCCTATCGTTATTAATTATTAAATTATTCATAAGACAAACATATATGTCACAGATTCCGACGCCGCCTCCTGTGCGGCCACGAAGTCAGTCACCTATGGCGCCTCGCGCAACTGGTGCAAAACCACAAACACAACAACAAAGAAAACCATCTCATCCAAAGCCACACGGCGCTGGTAGAAAGCCATCTTCTTCACGAGGAGGACGACGCCCAGCTGGACGCGGTCGAGGACGACACGGACGAGAAAAAAGTTCTGGAATCCACTTTGGTCCTCCACGAAGTTTTGACGCGCCGCTTATTAAGCAGCCTCCTCGCAACCCAGATGGAATGTACGTTATTCCACTTGGTGGCTTGGAAGAAATTGGACGAAATTCCGCCGCAGTAGAGTACAAAGGCGATGTTATTATCATCGACTTGGGACTTATGTTCCCAAATGAAAACATGTATGGAATTGACTACATCATTCCAGACATCTCTCCGCTTGCCGGAAAAGAAAAGAACGTAAAGGGAGTTATTGTAACGCACGCCCACTACGACCACTTTGGTGGCGTTCCTCACCTCCTTCCAAAACTTGGAAACCCACCACTCTACGGATCTGAATTTACCATGCGCCTTGTTGAAAAGCGCCAGGCAGATTTTCCGATGTATGCAAAACCAAACGTGCATATCGTGAAGCCAAAAGAAAAGTTCCGCCTTGGAAAGTTTGAAATTGAAACATTCCACGTAAACCATTCCGTACCAGATGCGTTCGGAGTTGTAGTGCGAACTCCTGCAGAATCTATCGCATTTACTGGAGACTTTAAATTCGACACAAATCCGGTAAACGACGAACCTGCCGATGAGGTCCACCTCCAAGAACTTGGAAAGAAAGGTGTTACCGTTTTGTACACAGACTCCACCGGAGCTGAACGAGAAGGTCACTCTATTTCCGAAAAAGTAGTTGAAACAAACTTGGAGCAGATTTTCTCATCTCATCCAAATCAGCGAATCATTACTGCAACATTCTCATCCATGATCGACCGCTTGCAGCAGATGGTATCTATTGCAGAAAAGCATGGTCGTAAAGTTGCCGTAGACGGATACTCCATGAAAACCAACGTTGCCATTGCAAAAGAAATTGGGTTCATGGACTACCGAAAAGAAACCCTCATCACACCAGAGGAAAGCAACAAGCTTCCACCTGGCAAAGTGCTCATTCTCTGTACCGGAGCACAAGGTGAAGACAACGCCGTGCTAATGCGAATTGTAAACAAAGAGCACCGCAGCATCGAAATTAATGCCGGCGACGTTGTTATCTTCTCCTCTTCAGTAATTCCAGGAAACGAAGCATCTGTACAATTGGTAAAAGACCAAATCTACAAGCAAGGTGCGGAAGTTATCCATTACAAAATGATGGACATTCATTCCGGAGGACACGGACACCGAGACGACTTGCAACACATGATCAACTTGGTTCAGCCAAAGTTCCTAATCCCTGCTCACGGATACTTTAGCTTCCGCGCAGAGCACGCGAAGATGGCCGTCGATAACGGATTCGCTCGCAACAGCGTACTGCTTCCTGCAAACGGAGAAGTTATTGAAATTGTCGACAACAAAGCACGCCTCAATGGTGAAAAGTACGAGATCAAACACATCATGGTAGACGGACTTGGCGTAGGAGACGTTGGTAGCGTTGTTCTTCGCGATCGCCAAACACTTGCATCCGATGGAATGGTTGTAGTCATTGCAACCGTAGATGGCCGAAGCGGAGAAATTATCGGGCAACCAGATATTATCTCTCGTGGGTTTATCTATATGAAAGACCATCAGCAATTAGTGCAGGAAACTCGCGAACAAATCAGTATGGTAATCCAAAAGCACATCGCAAAGCAGCGAACCATGGAACAGAACTGGGCTCACGTAAAAGAAGCTGTTCGAGACGATATTGGAACATTCCTGTTCCAGCGAACCGAGCGCAGGCCGATGGTATTACCGGTGATTGTAGAAGTATAGCCAAGTAGGGTAAGCTACATGGCATGGAAATGCCGTCAGGAAAAACAATCGTTTCGGGAATCCAGCCATCTGGAACCCTTCATATAGGGAACTATTTAGGCGCAATCAAACAATGGGTAGCATTGCAGGAGGGCAATACTACCTATTTTTGTATTGTTGACCAACACGCCATTACGGTGCCATACGACCCAAAGACACTCCAAGACAAAATACTCGATGCAGCTGCGCTGTACATAGCAGCAGGCGTTGATGTAGAAAAAAGCGTCATTTTTGTACAGTCTCATGTACAAGCACACACCGAGCTGGCATGGCTCCTTTCAACAGTTACCCCATACGGTAACCTCACGCGCATGACACAGTTCAAAGATAAATCAAAAAAAATGTCTTCCAAGGATGCAATTTCTACTGCGCTCTTCTCCTACCCAGTCCTTATGGCGGCAGATATTCTCCTCTATAACGCAGATGTTGTTCCGGTTGGCGACGACCAAAAACAACACCTAGAATTAGCGCGCCTTATTGCCGAACGGTTCAACGCAACATTCGGAGAAACATTTACCGTGCCAGAGCCGTACATTCCCGAAACATCTGCCCGCATTATGTCGCTTACCGACCCAAAGAAAAAAATGAGTAAAAGCAATGAACCAAAAAGCTACATTGCCCTCTCCGATGATGCAGATACTATTCGAAAGAAAATCGGAAGCGCCGTAACAGACACAAAGCCGCTATTCTCATTTGCCAAAAGTGGCCCTGCCGTAAAAAACCTCCTTGCAATCTACCAAGCATTTTCCGACACAAGCCAAGAGGCCATCGAACAACAATTTGAAGGTAAGGGGTATAAAGAGTTTAAAGAGGCATTAGCAGAAACAATTATATCCGCCCTTACACCACTTCAAGAAAAGTATAAGAAGATCCGAGAAGAAGATACGGAGCTTCGTTTTACCCTTGGCCGTGGCATGCACCACGCACAAGGTGCCGCAAACGCAACGCTCCACCGAGCAAAAGAAGCGATGGGGTTGCTGTAAATACGCACATTTTTCTTTATTCATATAATAAGAATTATTTTCTATGAACGTATCCTCTGAAGCAGAAAAAAATATCAACCTGTGGCTTACGGATCCTAAATACGCACAGTATAAACCGGAACTCGAACAGCTCATTACTAAAGAAGATTGGAAAACGCTAGAAGATAGCTTTTTCACCGTTGTACCATTTGGGACAGGTGGGCGCCGAGGCATGGTTGGAATCGGAAGTAACCGCATCAACCGCGTTACCATTGGTGAATCCGCGCAAGGCCTCGCAGATTACATTACAAAAGAGCTTGGCGAAGAAGGCAAAAAGAAAGGCGTTGTTATTGCGCACGACACCAGAACAACATCTCGAGAGTTTGCAGAATATACTGCCAGCATTTTTTCTGCGAATGGGATTACAACATATTTATTTGATTCATTCCGCGCAACCCCAGAGCTATCCTTTGCAATCCGGCACCTCGGCGCAGTATCCGGAGTTGTTATTAGTGCCAGCCACAATCCACCTTCTGACAACGGCTTTAAAGCATATTGGACAGACGGCAGCCAAGTTATTCCACCTCACGACAAAGGCATTATGGAAGCCGTATCAAACGTATCTACCATCGCCAGCGAAGATTTTGGCCAAGCAGTTGCCGCACAGAAAATTCAGATTATTGGCGCAGAGGTAGACGATGCATATATTGCTGCAATCGTAAAAGAATCTATGGTCGAAAGTCGTTCTGCAACCATTGCATATTCCCCGCTCCACGGCACTGGCACAATGAGCGTACTCAAAGCACTCAAGCATGCAGATTTTCGTGACGTCACACTCGTAGAAGAACAAGCAACTCCCGACGGCACATTCCCAAACCTGCCAAACAACATCCCAAACCCCGAGGTACCGACTGCGAGCGAGATGGTGACAGAATATGCGAAGCGCCTGCATGCAGACATTGCAATAACCACAGATCCAGATGCAGACCGCCTTGGAGTAGTGGTGCAAGACACCGACGGGCAATACAAGCTTCTAACAGGAAATCAAATTGCAGCGCTTGCGGCATACCACGTTGCATTCCACTTAGCGAAGCTACATGACCCCGAGCGTAGTCGAGGGGCATTTATGGTACGCACCATTGTAACGACCGACTTGCTCGATGCCATCGCACAAGATTTCAACCTCAACATATACAACCACATTTTAATTGGGTTTAAGTATGTGGCTCAGCTCATTCGAGAAAAACAAGATAATGGCAACGAAACATTCATCCTTGGAGGAGAAGAAAGTTATGGACTCCTGAAAGGTTCATACTGCCGCGATAAAGACGCAGCCGTTGCGGCGCTGTTGCTGTGTGAAATGGCGTCTGAATTAAAAGACCAAGGTAAAACAATCATGTGGCAGCTCAATGAGCTGTATAAAAAATATGGAGTATTTACCGAAACGCTTTCTAACATTAGCTACCCGGGTGCAGAAGGATTCCAAACTATGCAGCGAATTATGACACAACTGCGCACCAATCCTCCAAAAGAAGTTGCCGGCACCCCAATTACCGCCGTTATTGATCGCGAAACATTTACCGGAACAGACAAAGGCAATGTGCTCATTTTTGAAATTTCAGACGACCACCACTCCCGTCTTACTATTCGCCCATCGGGGACAGAACCAAAAATTAAAATTTATACGCAGCTCCATACTGCAGTTGAAGCAAATATTTCCGATGCAGATTTAGAGCAAAAAAAGAAAGACGAGCACGCTCGCGCAACATCCCTCGCCGAAGCATTCCAGAAGTTTGCGATGTAGAGTACAATTGCACACATGGCTAAGAAAATTATTATTGTTTCACTGATCGCCATCCTATGCGTATCAGTGTTTTTTGCACTATACAAAAAAGAATCCAAAAC
>JBPOIM010000063.1:0-6196 GCA_052034485.1 Candidatus Anderseniibacteriota bacterium
CACGGGTAACTAGAAGCATTACCCGTCTCTCCTACCAAGGTCTTATAGGTGCGTTTGGTCTTTGGATGACTGTATGTATATATTACATTTTCCTGCTAATAATGCAAGTTTGACAATTATCGTACCAATAGGCATAAAGAATTGTTGTACCTTACCAATTCCCCCATTCACAGGTCTCCATAGAAAAGGAATGCTCAAATGCAACAGGAAACACTGAACGATATATCAAGGTTTATCAGAGAAGCTCAGACGGTCTACTTTAACCCAAAAACCAACTGTATCTGTATTATACGGACAATCGATGGCGGCCCCTCAATCCTTTCACAAACTTTGAGCTATACCAATTGCACACGAGAAGACATTGAGTCTGCCCTCGAAGGATCGGGGATGTCCTACTTCAATCACGAAGGGCGTAATGGAATCATTGTCTTTGACATCAAAGACCCTCCATCGGCCGGAGCAGAGGAAAACATTTCCGGAATGACCCCAAGGGAGATTCTTACAAGCCTTCCCTGGTTCATGGTCATCGTAGACAAGAAATCAAACCAAGCAACGTTCTACTATAGCGAAAGCAGCAAACCATTCTCGACGGCTTCGCAAATGACCGTCACATGCAGCCTCGAATCGCTCAAACAAACAATCGAGGAATGTGGACAAAGATTCACAGAAGAAAACGTGTCACTATCCCGAAACCTTGTCACCCTCCACAAAATGGAATTACCCCAGAATAGTGGCTAAACGCTCACTCGCCACCCTCCCCACGTACGTGCTTGCACTACGTAGGGGATTTTTTATTTACAGATACTTTACCTTGTTGCGGTTGTGCTCGTCGTTTGTTTTTGCAAATATCGTCGTTCCGTCTTTTGCGGTGAGGTAGTAGTAATAGTCTGATTTCTTTGGGCGAAGCGAAGCTATAAGCGCGTTAAGCCCTGGATTGCTAATTGGCGTTGGTGGAAGCCCGCGATACTTTCGTGTGTTGTATGGAGAATCAAGCGCCAAATCCTTCACCGTCAGCTGTCCGTCTTTATCAACAATATATTCAAGCGTTGCGTCCACATACAACCCTTCACCAGAATCAATCCGCTTCCACAATACCCCTGCTACCATCGCCATATCTTCTGGGTGCTGTACTTCTTTTTCTACAATGCTCGCCATATTTACTAATTCATCCAGCGTCCTGCCCTGAGCCTTTGCCTCATCACGCAAATCCTGCGGTACTTTTGCTCCAAAGTTTCCGAGCATTCGGACAATCACATCCTTTGGAGTATCGTCTTTCCCAATTTTATAGGTGTCTGGGAACAAGTATCCTTCCAGGCTTCTCTCTTGCGAAAGCCCAGCAAGAAAATCAAACTGGCCTGCGTAGTTTTTTACTTTTGCTTCTGCGAGAAAATCTTTCGCATCTTTTCCCGTTCGATCAGCATACCGTGCGGCAATCTGCGCAAGCGTAAACCCTTCAGGGAACGTTACGGTTAATTCGTTTGTTCGTACATCACCCTTGGTAAACCTCGTCACAACATCCCCAATACGCTCACCTTTTTCCAAGTGATACGTACCAGCCTGCACCTTTTCTGCGGCATGCCCAAGTCGTCCATAATACTTCCATGCAATCGTGCGGTCAGAATACTCATCCTCCACGAGGCTTCGCCAAATTTCTGCGGCACTCTCGCCTTGCTCTATTGTTATGTCTCCCGTTTTTTGAATTCGACCATTCCCCCATACCAACCGAAATATTCCCGTACCCAACAAGAGAAGAACTATAATAAGAATAACGGTAAATTTCTTTGGGTCAGTAATTCGAATCATAGATTGTTATAAGTATTCCGTTTTTGAATCTTCTTCGAGTTTCTTTACTACGTCTTTTACTTTCTGCGAGCTGTTCATGTCTGTTATAAGCACCGCTTCATCAGTCACTACTACAATCGTATTCGACACATCAATAAGCGAAACGGCTTTTTCTGTCGCATTGTAAATGTAGTTGTTATTACTATCTACATGTACATGGTGCCCATGCGGAACATGGTCTCCATCTTTCCCAAACAACTCTTTTACAACACCCCAACTTCCAACATCGCTCCAGCCATAATCGCCCGTTACTGCAACAATGTGTGGCGTCTTTTCGTTGAGCGCGTAATCAATCGCGATCTTTGGAATTTCATGATACGCAGCCGCCGCGGCCTGTGCGCCTTCTTTTAACGCCTCTGCATATACCAACACCGCAGCATGAAGGTCTGGAGTATATGTTTGGAGCTCCTGCAACAAAAACTTTGGAGTAACGCACATGTATCCCATATTCCAAAAGTACGACCCATCAGCAACGTACTGCTTCGCCGTTTCTTTATCCGGCTTTTCCTTAAACGAATCTATAGCGTATACATGCTCGTACCCTGGCACAGCTTCTCCTGTTTTCATGTACCCAAACCCAGTCTCCGGAGATACGGGGGTATGCCCCATAATCACTACCCTGTTTGGATCTTCCTCGATCAGGCGTTCCATTGTTTTCAAATCTGGAATCAAATCCCCTTCATTCGTAAACACATGGTCAGACCACAAGAACAACGTTGGTGTATCGCTTCCTCCGCGAGCTATAAGCTCAACGGCTGCAGCAGCAAATGCTGGGCCGGTTTCCCGTCTCTCTGGCTCCAAGAATATATTCTCTTTCGGAACATTCGGGAGCAGCTCCTGAATTTTCTCCTGATACGCTACGGTCGTTGCTACATATATATGCGCAGCGTCCGTAACACTCGTTGCCCGTTCGTAGGTATGCTCTAAAAGCGTCTTGCCCGTTCCCAGGTCAAGAAACTGTTTTGGTTGAGATATACGAGACAGCGGCCATAGCCGTGTTCCGCCCCCTCCTGCCATAATCACGATATTCATAGATGTAGTTATACGATACACTAGGCCATATGGGCGTTGCAAAAGTGTGTTTTATCCCTCATGAGGCTAATAACCATTGGCCGCTTGCGCTGCGCCATAAACCGCTTGCATATGTATCCGGGTTTATTGTCCTTACAAAGATACTGGCAATCGCCGCTTTTGTGCTTACCCCAACAACTGCGCACCTTTCTACCATCACCGATGCACGCATGGTTCAGCTTACGAACGAAGCTCGCCAAAAAAATGGACTCCCCCCACTGGCCGTAAACGAAAAGCTTACCCAAGCCGCACTCCTGAAGGGGCAAGATATGCTTCAGCACCAATACTTCGCACATATTTCCCCATCTGGAGTTACGCCGTGGTTCTGGATGCAGAAAACACAATACCAATACGAAGTTGCCGGAGAAAACTTAGCAATAGATTTTACCGATGCCGACAAAGTTGTACAGGCATGGCTTAACAGCCCGTCGCATCGAGCAAATCTGCTAAACCCCGCGTACAAAGAAACCGGACTCGCAGTAATAAGTGGAAAGTTCCAAGGCGGTACTTCTATTATTGTTGTTCATATGTTTGGTACGCAGCAGGTTGTGGCTCCTGCCCCAGCACAAGAGCCTCAAGTAAAAGGTACAAACACCGCGCCCGCTGCCACGAAGCCTGCAGTAGCAGTACAGCCCGCGCCCGCCACAAAACCAGAAACAACTCCGGCACCAGTTACTCCAACTATTGCACCAACGCCACTTCCAACTCCCGTGCCACAGCCAGCACCCGCTTCATATACGTTTGTCATCAATCCAACATTTAGTGATGCGCAAGTTGCGCTGCCGTCACAAAATACATGGCAAGTATTCCCCGTCCATTCTCCGTTCACACTCCACTCTCAACCAATTCGTCTTGCACCAGAGTTCTCTATTGCGGACCACAGCGCAAACAAACAGTTTTCTTCCTCCGTACTATCTACATCAACACTCATCGTTGCATTCGTTCTTGTTAGTATCGCGTTTTTGCTGGTTCTCGCCATTGCTATTCGCGCGCACGTGCAGCATCCAGCCCTTATCGCACACGCTTCATTTGTTATTATTCTCGCAATTTTCGTCCTTTCCACCTAGATTGTGCTCCCCATGCGTATAATGGTAGACTTTTAGCGATGTGGAAAACCTTGAATTCTATGAACACAGGTAAAGGAGGTGGGTATCTATGAGCGAACTTCTCGTTGTAGCAAGCAAGGTTCGGGCATACCTCAAGGACAAGAACGCGAAGATGTCTGGAGACCTTCCTGAAGCAGTAAATAAGAAAGTAATGGCCATGCTGGACGATGCAGCAGCACGATCCCGTGGCAACAAGCGTACAACCGTTAAGCCCCAAGACGTATAGTCTTACCTTAGCGCGTGTATAGAGTAAAAATCCGTGTTTTTCACGGATTTTTGCTTTGTTAAGCGGTATTACATGTCATAATCTTGACATTTTCGTAAAATTGGAATATAATTGCGGGTTATGAAAAAATACCCGAAAACGCCTAAGAAGCCCGCTTCTCTCCTATTTACGTTTATAGGGACGTTTTTCTTTGCTTCCTTATTCCTATTCGGGCTTATTTCGAGCCTAACTACGTTCTCGCCTCTTATTGCGTCCCTTCTGACGTTTAACGCGCCAGAGAGAATCTCGCAGCTCCCCTTGAGTCCTGATCGGCTTGTACCGTTCGATACCCCTGCGGAAATTGTCGTACAACCATACCCAATGCAAATTCCGATTGTTCCTGCATACAATGCTTCTGAAGCAAAAGATGCACGAATCCAAATTCCTGCAATTGGCGTCAATGTTCCCGTTGCCATGAGCCCAACTATTGCCGATACCGATGTTATTAAAACACTCGAGAAAGGTGTTGCGCTCTACCCGAACGGCGTACAACCAGGCGCGCTTGGAAACGTATTTATTGCTGCTCACAGCACAGGTGAGCCATGGAAAGGCGCGTACCGATTCGCATTTCTTAAAATAAACGAGCTAAAAAATGGCGATGCTATTTATGTTGACTGGCAAGGCGCACGGTATGCATACCGTATCGTAAAAAGTGAAATTGTAACTCCAAGCCCCGATCTGAAAATCGCGTCCGACCGCCCTGTTCCAACTATTTCCCTTATGGCATGTTGGCCACTGTGGTCTACTAGCAAGCGCATGCTAATTCACGCAGAGCTTACGAACGTAACCCAACTTACACGCCCAGTTGCTGCGTAACAAAATACGACTTGACATTTTTGTCATGTGTATTATAATGTTCGAACTGGATTGTTCTTTTATTCATATGCTCACCGTCCCCTAGTACCCGGGGGCTTCCTGTGGCTTCGGCTACATACCCCCGAACGCCTCTGCAGAAGAAAGGTTGCGGCCCTGGCGCTTCTTAAAGAAGGTAACTTCTTTAGAAGCTATATCTGTGGGCGCTAGGGGCGGTGGGCACCTTATAAGGTCTGGCTGTTTCATGCCGCGAGTTGAGTGTTCATAATTCTGAATTAGGCAAGTCCTGAAACAGTTACCTCCTCACCTATTTTCGCGATAGCTCGTATGGCAGCCAGACCTTTTCACACATCTTTACTCCGACGTTGCGCAAGTAATCCTCCTCCCATCACTCGCGGGAACTTGCGCACGTCGGGGTATTTTTATTTTCCAAGACCCTAGCTTGACTTTCCTTACTACCTAGATACACTAGGAAAAATCGTGTTTGCTCTTTGCATTGAACAACCCATCTCTCGCTTCTCTGTGTTTCAAGATGAAATACAGGGCCGCACAGCCAGCTAAAACCGTTTCCTCTTTTCATGGGGAGCGGGAGATGGGATTCTTACAACATCTGGTCGTGGCATCAGCTCAGAGCTGATTTGTCTCAAAAAACCCTTAAGCCCCTCCCGGCTTTTGGCTGCATCTAATAGAACGCGGCCAGATGTTTTATTCACTTCTACCCCGACGTTGCACAAGCTCAACCCCTTCGATATCATCGAAAGTGCAACGTCGGGGTATTTTTTTACCCTTGCGCTTTACTATTACGAAGCCTATGCTTGCAACATACAGGTTTGACCTATTGTACTTTTCAAGAGCCCTCGGCATCCCCAAACTGTTGGGATGAGGGCCGTATGCCATTCAGCTTCATCGAGATATTAATTTCGATGAACGAATAGTTGAAGGGTGTCGAGAGCTCTCTACAATACACGTTCGGTGGACTTCAGAGTGTACACGGCTTAGAGCGTGTGTGTCTGTTTTCCGGAAGAGTGCTAGAAGAGGTGCGTTTGCATCTGAGGTTCATCGAACGTTTCAATTCAGTCTGCTGGCTCCGAACTAGTAG
>JBPOIM010000025.1:0-3025 GCA_052034485.1 Candidatus Anderseniibacteriota bacterium
GATATACAAAGACGATGTATTTGTAAAAACGGTGCAGGTACAAGACGAAACGCTCTACCCAGTAATTACCGATACCGATTACGGGCAGCATACGCTTCGAATAGAAATACCAAGCAGCGGCTTCAAAGCATTCACGTTTACATTCGGATAAGCAGCGCCTACCACCGGCAGTGTGGTATAGTAAGCATATGTTTCAGCGAAACAGGAGGGAAAAAGCACGCCCAGCCGTTCACCGACATAACAAGGCGGTATCTCCGCAACATACGAAGATTGAACGTGTTGAACGGGATGTTGCTGCTCATGCAAAAACAAGCAAGCGTTTTCGCCATGAACTCAAAGAGCTGAAAAAAGATAGGGATTTACGAAACGTTGATGACGATGTAGAAGATGTTGCAACGCTCTTCGAGTGGACTGCTCCGGAACACATGCATCAGGAAAGATCTCCTCAGTGGTTTGCGGTATTTGCCGCCGCTGTTGCCGTAGTGGTAGTTATATTTGGGCTTTTAGGAAACTTTATCGCTTCGCTGACCGTGGCGTTAATTGGCGGGTATATGTTCATTGTTGCGCAGCATAAACCGTCGATGGTGCGATACCGACTCATGACAGAAGGCGCAGCATTAAACGACACGCTGTACCACTACAAGCATTTGGAATCGTTTAATATTGTCTACGAACCGGGGAACGTAAAGACTGTCATCCTCAAAAGTAGTCACCGCTTAGTACCGCTTATTCATATGGAAATAGGCGACGCCGACCCTGTTGCAATTCGAGATATTTTACTTGAGTTTGTACGTGAAGATATTCACCTCGAAGAACCGATCGTTGATATCTGGGCTCGGTACTTAGGGTTTTAGAATATTTACTAGAGAGTCGAGCGATCTATTTTTTCTCCCGCTGAATCGCTCGTGGTTGATCCAAGATCGATTTTGCATGCTTTTCGGTCCTCTTTGAAAGTTTTCCATGCTGTAGCATCTTCGTTTCGGAGGGTAGTGCGAGCAGTTTTGTGTGAGTCTCGGAAAGTTTTCCATGCTTCATTAATTGCCATGCGTCGTTCTTTTGCATCGGTCTTATCCCAGGCGGTTTTTAATGAGTCTCTACGATTAGTAAATGTTGTATTAAGTGCGGCAAAAGCCTTTGATTTTGCGGCAACAATAGCATCTTCTCGTTTGGCAACTGCAGTTTTCATACACGCAAGATCGACTTTCTTTGGAGCATATTCAGCAAGCGCTGGCAGGCCAACGCCAAACGTCAGAGCACCTGCTATCACTGAAACAAATAGTTTATTCATATTATGAGATAGTGAAGTATTAAAATACACTACCCCTAGTATACTCCCATAAGCCTTCAGGAAGGTATATCGATGCGGAGAGGGTGAGATTCGAACTCACGGACCCCTTACGGAGTCAACACCTTAGCACGGTGCCGCTTTAGACCACTCAGCCACCTCTCCTTTGTGGTTACCCACTACAGTAGTATTATCGGATTTGCACAGATTGTAAAATATTTGTATAACAAGGGAATATCAATATGCGCTCATAGCTCAGCCGGTAGAGCAGTGGCCTCTTAAGCCAACGGTCGGGGGTTCGAATCCCTCTGAGCGCACACTAATACTATGACCGAACAATACGGCGTATATCATGTTGGGTTAAAGGCATTATTCCGTAGGGGGAATAGTGTCCTATTACTTCGAGACGCAACGACCGGACGTATTGATCTCCCCGGGGGTAGGATAAATCAGGATGAGGTACATACCTCTATAGGAGATGCATTAAGGAGGGAAATACGCGAAGAGCTGGGAGCTAATATTACGTACACGCTCCAAGTTCCGCTATTTCAGTTTCGAAGGGCAAATAGGGAAGGTTCGGCGATGGTATTTATTACCGTGTATGGAGCAGAATTTATCGACGGTACTATCGAGCTTTCTGACGAGCACAGTTCATATGAATGGGTTGATCCGACTACTGTTGAATTTCAGGAATCGGATTTTGGAAACGCGGAAGAGACGCAAGCAATGAATGCGTATCTACAATCAATGAATATTGCTTAGCGACGTTTTTTTGTTTTGCGAGGGGTTTGGGCGAGGAATGCGTGGCCGCCGATATTTGAGATAAGGATGCCGATACACAGTACAACAACGTAGCACAGCATAATTTCCGCATAGTTTGCCGTAAGGCCTCTCCATGCCCCTAATACAAGCGCTGTATACCATGATGCTGCGGAGATTGCTCCAGCAGTAAATACGATCGGGGATTTTGCGATAAAGGAACGGGTAACAAATGGTTTGCCAAGACGTTTCTTGAACAAAGGAAGGACTTGTCGATGAAGTACAAAGCCATTGATAAGCAAAATGATAACAATGGTAGTTTTCGCATATATTTTATCAAGGTTGTACGAAGCATTCACTGCTTCGTGTCCTGATAAGTACAGAAGCACGAAGCCGAATCCTGAAAGCACGAGAATAAGGAGCCCGGCCCATACAATGTCGGAAACTGTTTGTAGGATTCTAAATTCGTGACGTTCTACTTTTTTATCTTTTGCAAAATGGAAAAAGAGGTAATCACTTACCGTTGCTGCGCCAGCACCAAGCGCGGTTCCAACAACATGAAAGATAACAAGTATTGTTCGAATATCCATTCGTATAATTGTAGCACAGATTATCCTCGCGCTACTGCAGCGCCCCACAGTTGAACGCGCGGAAGTGCGGGGAATGTATGCGCGGCGGAAATAATTGTTGCGCCAGTTGTAGATACATCGTCGACAAGAATAATATATGGGCGTTCGTTTGTGAGTACGGTGTACGCTTGTTCTGATATATGTAATGAAAATGCATGTTCGATATTTTCTTGTCGAAGCGTATGAGGGAGTCGGGCCTGTGATGCTGTTGCGTGGGGTTTAATGAGGATGCGCGCAACCGGAATAGAAGTAATGGAACTTAGTGCGTGCGCAATGTCTTCGCTTTGGTTAAACCCTCGGGCACGCTGTCTGGAAGTGTGAAGGGGGATTGGCACTAAAACAGCCCGCATCG
>JBPOIM010000018.1:0-3358 GCA_052034485.1 Candidatus Anderseniibacteriota bacterium
CGGGGATGCTCATACGCATCGATAGCGAATGGATGACGGTCGAGAGCGGATCCGGCACATCATGGGTAGTCAATCGCGGGGAGCGAGGCAGTACCGCCGCTACCCATGTGGACAACTCGGTTATCTATCGTTTCATACCGGAGCCGACGATTACCCGCGCGCTGTTACGCTGGGCATCGCTGGTGTTCAAGCGGCGCGGGCAGTTCGAACAGACCACGTTTGACGGTACCGCGTCGGTCCAATACCCCGAAGGTATGCCGCAGGAAGTCACACAACTGTTGCAATATGGCGGATGGGCTACCGTGAGGCCGATACTGGTATGACCGAAGTCACGCTCACCATCACCGGTTCTAAGGCCATGACCAACATGATCGCTTTCGCGCAGAATGGCGTCGGATGGCGTCCGTTCAATGCGCGGCGTGAAGCGTTCAGGAAGGCCGTAGAACGGCGGGCGTTGAGGGTGTTGGGGGCATATCCGCCGCGCCGGTCGCTTTCGCGTAAGTTCGTCTGGTCGCATGACCCGATAGCCAATGCCAAGGCGCGCCGCTGGTTCTTTGCGAACTACCCCGAGGGGTACACACGCACCGGCGCACTCGGGAAGGCATGGGACGTGAAGATGTCGGTGACGGTAGCAGGTTTTAGTGTGTCGGTAGGCAACCCGGCAAAGGCCGCGTCCTATGTCTACGGCAGCGAACGCTATGACCAGGTGCCGGGGCATGCCGATACCGGCTGGCAACAGTCGCAAGACACGTTTCTGGAAATCGCGGCGGCGGCTGAGAAGCTTCTGCTAAACGAGTTGGACGGGTTCATTCGGGAGATAACCGCATGAGCATATCTAGCATCATCACCGCCGCAGTCGCAGACGTTCGCACCAAGTTCATCTCGTGTGCCGATGACATCAAGCCATCGTCTACGAATAAGGGCTATTCGATGTTTGCCGGGGTACTGCCCTACTGGACACTGCGGTTTGTCTCAATGGCCGTAGACGACACGTTGGGGAAGCCGCTGGTAACCTACAACATCGAAGCCGAAGCGATCTATCACGGGTGGGCAGTCACGCAAGGGGTGGACGGGGAAGCCGAACAGGATATGCAGCTACAGCTAATCCTTATCCCGTCCGAACTCCGTGCGCGGTCCCGCTTTCAATCGACAGACTACACCGCCGGATGCGGATACTTTGCACCGGAAGGCGTACAGGTCACGGGCGCGCGGATTGTCACTAGTTCGAATGGTTCTGGTGATGTATTCGCAGTCCTGACAACGCTTACTATCCCGCTGGAACTCCAGCTAGAGGAAGGGTTCTAACATGACGTACACAGCCGTTACTAAAGCTGGTTTCGATAGCCTCCAGTGGTCGCATCGTGCCAGCACCGGATACATGACCGGTATCGCTAACCTGACTGCCGCAAGCACGAATACCGGTTCAACAATGGGGCGCGTGAAAGGCACACTCAATGCCAATATCACCCTGCCGCAGCCAACCGTCGTTAACATCCTCGGGGATGATACGCGGATCGCAGTCTACCAATTCGACAGCACCGAACCGGTAACGTTCGAAGTCGAATTGTCGGTGCATGACTTCACGTTCCTGACCGGCACGCACAGCGTTGACGCGGTGACCGAGAGCGCAGAAGTGATGCTGCCTTTCGGCATGACCGGCGTTACCTACAACGGGCTAATCCTGCTGTTCAGCAGCAAGGCTAAGTCACAGGTTAGCGCAACACTGAACAGCGCCGGGTACTCACATGTCCTGCTGTTCAACTGCGAAGTGACCGACCTCGGTACACCGTTTGCACATCAGACCGCCGACACACGCCGCTTGCGCGTTACGGCTAACACATCAGCCTACCTGCCTGATGGTCGCACCGTCGCGTCAGTGTTCGCAGATGTGCCGGGCGGCGTATGCGCGGGCATCGAATTCACCAGCGCGAACCGTGTCACCTTCGTTACGTTCGTGGGGGATAACTCGGCAGTCAACATCCCGACATCGCAGAAGCCCGTCAGCACCGGCACCTCGAAAGGGACAGTCGAGACGACCGGGTTTGCAGCCGCCACCATCTCGAGTATTGACGACACCACGCCGTATAACCTGGTGTACAGCGCCGCGCCGGGCAGCGGTAAGTTTGCCGTTGCGCGTCACGAATTCGTCAGCTGGGAGTAAGTCGCCATGACGGGGATTGACCTACTCTCACGCAATATCAACGTCACGGCAGGGGATGTATCGTTTACGGTACGCCCCCGCCGGACGGGAGCCGATGCCATCTTCTCAGGCCTCGTATTCCGCAAGCTGCTACAGGGCTTACAGGCGCGCGGCGGGGAATGGGCAGAGATAACAGACCGGGCCATCTGTGACGTGTACGCAAACGCGGTCGTGCAAACCGTGTCGGCAGTCGGGCATGTACTCCCGACCATCGGCGCAAGCGCGGCTGAACATGCGGACGGGTTCGAACGGTGGATTACGCAGGACAACGAGGTTTTGCTTCAGTGGATCGCGGCGGTACAGCGGGCGAACGAACCTGCCAATGACCCGGCGCTAATCCCCCCGGCAAAACTAACCGACGAAAAAAAAGCCAGTATTCCGAGCGACGCGCCCAAGAGCAAAAGCGCGTAGATATTGCCTTCAAGCGATACCTATCGCCAGGGGGCAGTAGTCTGGAACAACTGGAAAGCGCACTACAGGATTGGGGGCTGAACTATCCGTTTGACGACATATGGCCCGCGTTTCAGATGTTCGTACTTACCGAGTTTCGCGTATTGCCAACGGGAGGCGGGTACTTAGACCAGGACCCGCTCCTAATGGAAGATTTTAGGACGTTGCTCCTGCTAAAACAGTGGCACGAGATACCGCAACCTGAACTACCTAAGCTGAGTAACAACTGGTGACGCGATGGCAATCAACAAGGATGTGAACTATCAGGTAAACGTAGACAAGGGGCGCGAAGGTGGCGTCGAGTCTTTACGTCGGGCGCAACAGGTCGCTGATAACTTCGAAACATCCTTATCGCAGGCGACACGGGAGGCCAAACAGCTTGACCGTGCGTTAGATAGCGCAGGCAGTTCATCGCGTGGGCTATCCGGTGCTGCAAGCGGCATCAATACCCAACGTCTAGGCGGCGGCGTAGAGCGCGTTCTCAGTGGTCTAGGCGCGGGCGAACTGTCTAACCTCGTCGGCCTAGTCGGTGACATCGGAGACGTAACCGAGGCACTAGGCGGCGGTCTGAAGGGCGCGCTATCTGCGCTAGTGTCACCGCTTGGCGTAGTATCGGCTGGCATATTCGCCTTCACGTCGGTACTGGCACTCTTGACACAGGAACTACAGAAAACGGAAGCGGCTTATCAGGACGCCCTCGCCAACCTG
>JBPOIM010000053.1:0-6961 GCA_052034485.1 Candidatus Anderseniibacteriota bacterium
ACGGCGTATGAATATAGCTTTCCATGCCGTACTCCTTGCTCTTTGCCTTAAACTGCGCAGCTTGTTCATCAGAAATAGCGGGAGCCCCTCCCCCACGCGGGCTTCGGGAGAAAAACTGAAAGCATTCTCCGCCCATTTCTTTTGCATTGTCTGGCGCATTTTCTACGCCCCCTGCGGCTGATACGTGAAGTCCGATACGCTGGGTGCTCATAGAACCAAGTATACCTTATCTCGCCAGTGCGTCTGCGCGCGTTTCGCGGATGACGTTTACCTTTACGTCTCCTGGGTAGGTGAGTTCTTGTTCTATTTGCTTTGCAATTTGCTGTGCAAGCGTAATAGCGGCTAAATCGTCTATGGACTGCGGTTCTACGAATACGCGGATTTCTCGTCCTGCATAAATCGCGTACGCCTTCTTTACGCCTTCGTAGCTTGTAGCAATTTGCTCAAGGTCTTCCATGCGTTTTACGTATTCATCCACGTTTTCTTTTCGCGCGCCTGGGCGCGCTGCGGAAATAGCGTCAGATACCTGCACGATAATCGCCTCTCGTGTATCGAATGGGTAGTCTTCATGGTGCGCTGCAGCAGCTTTGATGATGTCTTCGCTAATTCCAAACTTACGCATAATCTTTTCTCCAATTTCTACGTGATTTCCTTCTACTTCGTGGTCGATTGCTTTTCCAATGTCGTGTAACAGCGTTGCCTTTTTTGCAATATTTACATCTGCGCCCAGTTCTTCTGCAAGCATGATAGCAATGCGAGCTGCTTCCCAGCTGTGCTTGAGAATATTTTGTCGGTAGCTTGTGCGGTACTTCATGCGTCCAACAAGTTGGATAAGCTGTGGTGGAAAGTCGACAATTCCAAGATCGTATACAACAGATTCTCCTGCTTCACGAATGTCGTCGTTTATTTTCTTCTTTGCTTCCTCTACCGCTTCTTCGATTCGTCCAGGATGCACGCGCCCGTCTTTCATGAGCGCCTCCAGCGCCTTTTTCGCAACTTGGCGTCGTACCGGAGAGAACCCAGACACCATAATGGAGTTTGGAGTTTCGTCGATGACAATTTCGCATCCGGTAAGGCGCTCTAGGTGCTGAATGTTTCGTCCTTCTTTTCCGATAATGCGTCCGATCATCGATTCATCGGCAACATCCACATACGATGTAGAGTTTTCTGCAATGTGAGACGATGCATATCGTTGCACAACAGTAGAGAGAATGTTTCGAGCTTTTTCTTCTAGCTCATGTTCCCCTTCTTGTTCTAATTTTCGTACACGGCGAACAATTTCCTCTTTTGTGCGATCTTCTGCCTGCTTGAGCATACGCTCTTCGGCTTGTTGCGCTGTAAGTCCAGAGATTTCAGTTAAATGCTTTTGCTCTTCTTCTTGGAGCGCTTTTAGCTTCTGACGCTCTTGTTCAAGCGCTTCTCGTTCTCCAATTAATTCTTTTTCTTTTGTTTCAATAGAGTCGAGTTTTGCATCAAGCTTTCCTTCTCGTTCAGAAATTCGAGCTTCTAATTCGAGCATTTGCTTTCTTCGAGCATCTACTTCCTGCTCTGTTTTTTCGCGAATACGAGTAGCTTCTTGTTCTGCTTGTTCTCGTAATGCCTGAATTTTTTCTCGTGCTGCCGCTAATTTTTCTTCAATCTTTCCGTCAAGATTCTGTGCCTTTTTACTTCCGAGCTGACTTGCTATTGTATATCCCGCTCCACTGCCGAGCACTGCCATAAGGATGGCAGGCCATACTGCTGATAAGTCCATAGAAATGAGAATAAATCATATTAAAGAGAGGGGAAGGTAACGTTCTACGCTTTTGAGATGATTTTGTCAATAAGTCCGTATTCCTTTGCCTCCTCTGAAGACATATAGTAGTCCCGATCCGTATCCTTTTCCACTTTTTTCAACGCTTGCCCGGTGTGGTGAGAAAGGATCTGGTTAAGCTTCTCTTTTGTTCGCAAAATATGCCGAGCGCTAATTTCAATGTCAGAAGCTTGTCCTTCTGCGCCTCCCATAACCTGGTGAATCATTACTTCTGCATTCGGAAGTGCAAAACGCTTTCCAGGGGCTCCTGCAGCTAAAAGAACAGCTCCCATACTAGCTGCAATACCAAAGCAAATCGTAGAAACATCCGGTTGGATGAATTGCATGGTGTCGTACATCGCCATTCCGGCAGTTACTTGCCCGCCCGGAGAGTTAATGTAGAGCTTAATATCTTGTTTTGGGTCTTCGTGTTCTAAAAACAGAAGCTGTGCAACAACAATGTTTGCAACTCCTTCATCTATTGCACCAGAAAGGAAGATAATGCGTTCCTTTAACAGGCGTGAATACAAATCGAATGCGCGTTCTCCAAATTGAGATTTCTCAAGAACGGTTGGTACTAAGTAGCTCATAAAATAATGTACTAATACTATGAAATAATAGTACTAGTATAATCCTATGAGCTTTAGTTTGCGAGAGATTTGAGAAGATCGAGTGTCTTTGTGTTCTTGAGCATGCCCACTACATACTCACGAAGCTCGTTCGGATTAATCTCCTCGTGAGCTTGTTTCACGGAAGCAAACCGAGCAAGTTGTTTCTTGGTTTCCTCTTCTATTTCTTCGTCAGTAATAACAATGTCATGCTTCTTTGCAAGCTCGCGAAGTGCTAGTCCAATCTTTACTTGCTTTTCTGCAGACTCTTTCATATTTTCGCGCATGCTTTCAAGTGAAGTGCTGTGCTCTGCAATGTAGTCGTCGATTGTCTTTTGCTGGTATGCAAGCATATTCGCAAATTCTTCCATCCGACGATCAATCTCGTGGTTGATAAGAGACTCCGGAATAAATCCAAATGTAGATTTTTCCATTAACTTTTCTGCAAGCTCTCCTACGTAGCGCTCTTCCTCTTTTGCAGTCATTTCGTCAGTGATATTTTTCTTTAGATCTTTTTTGAGGTGTTCCATGTCAGTAAAAGATCCAAGTCCTTTTGCGAATTCGTCATTCAGTTCAGGGAGCGTTCGTTCTTGAACGCTGTGTACGTGCGCAGTCGCCTGTGCCTTTTTCCCCTGCAATTCTTTCTTTCCGTAGTCTTCTGGGAATGAAATAGGGAATGTTTTGTCGTCCCCAGCCTTTGCTCCAAGGAGCCCTTCTTCAAAACCAGGAACAAATCGCCCTTCTCCAAGGGTAATTGGATGGTTTTTGCTGGTACCTCCCTCAATAGCTTTGCCGTCTACTTGTACTTCAAAGTCTACGGTCACAACGTCTCCGTTTTTCGCTTCTCGGTCAACTTGTGCAAGGGTGCCTCGCATCTTTGCAAGATGCTTTAATTCCGCATCAACTTCTTCGTCTGTAACTGTTACGTCACGCTTCTTGACAGACAGTTTTTTAGGATCAGCAAGGGTAATTTCAGGCACAACCTCTACTGTCGCGCTAAATCGAAATGGTGTATCAAGTCCAAGTTCTTCTACGGTAATAGATGGACGGTGTACTACTTGAACCTGCTTTTCGAGCGCAGCTTGCGCAAAGAAATGGGGAATAGCTTGGTCCATAGCTTCATGAAGAAGCCTGTCTGCGCCTACCTGGTCAATGACAAGTTGCTTTGGTGCTTTGCCTGGGCGGAATCCTTTAATATCAATTCCTTGTGAAAGTTTTGTTGCGGCGCGTTCCACGAATGGTGCAAATTCTTCTGGAGTCGCAACTACAGAAAGAGTAACTTCGGAACGCTCCGGTTTTGGAGTAACGGTAATTTCCATAGGATTATTTTTCTTCTGAGGATTCTTCAGCTACAGGTGCCTCTTCGGCTTCAGATGTAGGCATTATTTCTTCTTCGGGGGTTTCTTCACTTACAGAAACTTCGGGTGCTTCTTCCCCTGCTTTAATAATATCTATTCTCCAGCCAGTAAGCTTTGCTGCAAGTCGTACGTTTTGTCCGCGCTTTCCAATTGCAAGGCTAAGTTGATCTTCTTCTACATGTGCAAGTGCTCGCTTTTCATCTTCGAATACATCAACTGCCATAATTCGAGCAGGGGAAAGTGCATGCCCAATATAGCGAGCAATATCTTCATCCCATTGAATAATGTCAATTTTTTCTCCAGAAAGTTCAGCAATAATCGTTTGAATACGAGTTCCGCGCTGACCAATACATGCACCTACGGGGTCAATGCCTTCTTCTGTTGCAATAACGGCAACCTTAGAACGTTCCCCGGCTTCCCGGGCAATACCTTTAATTTCTACGGTGCCTGCAAATACTTCAGGTACTTCCATTTCAAATAATCGGCGAAGCATTCCAGGGTGACTGCGAGATAAGATGATTTCTGGGCCTCGGCTTGAAAGCGCAACCTTTACAACGTATACGCGGATTCGCTGATTTACGCGGTATCGTTCCCCACGTACTTGTTCGCTTGGGAATAATACTCCAGTTGTGCGGCCAATATCGATAAATACTGTTTCGCCTTCAATACGCTGTACGATTCCAGAGATAATCTCCCCTTCCTTATCCTGAAATTCCTCAAAGGTAGCCTCTCGTTCAGCTTCTCGAATACGCTGAATAATAACCTGCTTAGCAGTTTGTGCCGCAACTCGTCCGTACTGAGGGTCTTTTGGAGTAACTTCTTCTACGTATTCTTTTCCAAGTTCTGCAGATTCATCAGTCTTTTGGGCTTCAGATAGTGCAATTTGTGCTGCAGGATTCTCTACTTCTTCGTCCGTAACAACAGTCATGATTTTGAAGATTCGTGCTGTTCCGTCCTCTTCGTTGAATTCTGCACGTATATCTTGTCCACGTTCCCCGAAGTCCTTTCGGTATGCAGCAGCAAGCGCCTGCTCGATAGTTTCAAGCACTCGTTCTTTGCTAATTCCCTTTTCTGCTACGATCTGGTCAATCGCAAGGCTAAATGATGGTGTTTCGTTGCTCATATTATATTGTAGGTTAAATTGTATTTATGAGAATTCCGCGGGTTACCGCGGAATCTGATGTTTTATATGTATCATAGCGAAAGTCGCCTGTCAACGGCTTTGCTACGCTATACGGTATCCATGAATGCGTCTGGTATATGGTCAATGCGTGGAGGAGTACCCTCTTCCAGCATGATAGATACAACATCAAACCGAATATTCCCCCAGTAGCGTTCTTTTTGCTGATAGTATTTTACTGTTCTGATCAGCTTCTTTTGCTTCTGCCAAAATACCGTATCGGCCCCCTGTCCAAACGATGTCTTTTTTCTTGTTCGAACTTCTACAAAAACTCTCGTATCGTTATCTTGAAATATTAAATCTACTTCACCTGTTTTTGCTTTCCAGTTTGCGGCAAGAAATTGAAGCCCCTTTTGTTCAAGAAAATCTTTTGCAAGTTGCTCCCCGTATGAACCTTTTTCAATTGTGGTGTTCATAAAATAATTTTGTAGTGCGTGATACCAGGCACGTATAATTATTTATGATATCGCAACGTACGAAGTAAGTATAAGAAAAACGAGAGGAGAAAATTGTGTTGCAAAATAGTGATCAAGTGTAATGGAAGGAATAAGTGCAACAAGGTACCACGCTTTATATTTGCGAATAAAACGAAATAGAAAAATAAAAATAAAACTTGAAAGTATAATTCCATATTCTGCAATTAGGAAAAGCGGTACAGAATGAATAGGTGCTACATCCCACAGATCATGTGCGATAGAATGTTCAGCAAGATACCTTTGAAGCGAATGAGAATAATTTCCAATTCCAAGTCCTCGTATAAAAGTTTGTGTATCAAACATGTTCAAGTACCACGACGCACCAGTTGATCGATCAGCGAGCGCAACTCCATGTGAATCGAATGATCGAAGAAGAAAAAGTGGAAGACACAGTAGTACAATAATCCCAATAGGAATTATTTTTTTCCAATATAATCTTCTATAAAAAATTGCATACGCAATAACCCCTCCAATAATTGCAGCGCGAGAAAAAGAAAGAATTAACGCGAGGGTGAGAATAGTCATAATACTTTGTTCCCATAGAGGATTCGCAGTATTCTTTTTCAATATAAGAAGGAGAATTATTCCGAGTAGCATGACGCCTCCAAAACTATTTGCATGAGCAAATGGACCATATGCTCGAATAATTTTTTCTCCTTGAATATAAAATGAAGCTACTCCTGGGGTTGATTGATTCAGTACGGATTCGCCAATTTTAAATAATCCAAGATCGCGCTGCAAAACAAATTGTGCAATGCCCCATTGTGCGTACAACGTAATACAGCACAGCATGATGATACCCAGTTTTTTCTTTGGAAATATTTGGAGTGAGTATATAAGAAGCGCTGCAATACAAATAAAAAAGAAAGCAAATGGGCGGACTGGGTAGGTCCCGAGAATAAATGCAGATGCTCCAGATAGTCCGATAAGGGTTGCAATACGTATAAAAATTCGCTGAACACGAAAATGATACGAAGCAAAAAAGATAATCAGTGCAGTGGATATAAGAAAGAATCCGCTCCACATAGTACGAGTGAGAGCGGAATCTTCAACGGAAGTATGAAGTAAGGGCGATAGGAATAATGCGGAGTAGATGAGAATTTCTAGATACGTATTTTTTGCCATAGGCTGGGGTGTATATATTCCCCCTCCGTTCACAAAAATTATTCCTTATCTTCGGCCTTATCTTTTTTTGCCTTTTTCTTCTTTTCCGGCTTTGTTTTTGAAAGCAGGCTTAGTCCGAGTCGGTGTTCCTTTGGTTCAAGGGAGATGATGGTGAATTCCATTGTATCTCCTACTGTAAGGTGAGCTGCTGGGTCCTTTTGCATGTCTGCTGGGAATTCAGATATATGTACAAGCCCGTGAATATCTTTATCAAGCTTGATAAATCCTCCAAAAGGGGTAACTTTCAGTACTTTTCCCCTTACGGTCTCTCCTACAGAGTACTTTTCTGCTGCTTTGAGCCAAGGATCTTCCTGAAGCTGTTTAATAGAGAGGGAGATTCGAAGTCCGTTGTCGATTCCGATAACCTTTGCCTGTACTTTTTC
>JBPOIM010000059.1:0-2528 GCA_052034485.1 Candidatus Anderseniibacteriota bacterium
GGTCGCCTGCGCGACCGCCTTGGCGACCGCCTCGGTGCCCTTGCAGAACGCGTCCATCTCGAACACGCCCATCGGGCCGTTCCAGACCACGGTGCGGCTGCCGGCCAGCGCGTCGACGTAGGCCTGCACGGTCTTCGGGCCGATGTCGAGCCCCATCAGGCCGTCGGGGATCGCCGCCTGCACGCTGGCCGGGCTGTCGGCCTTGAACTCGGCCGCGCAGACGTGGTCCACGGGCAGCAGCAGTTTCTTGCCGCTCGCCTTCGCCGCCGCGAGCACCTTGCCGGCGGCGTCGACGAGGTCCTTCTCGACCAGCGACTTGCCGACCCTCTGGCCCATCTGCACGAGGAACGTGTAGGCCATCGCGCCGCCGACGATCAGCGTGTCGACCTTCGGCAGCAGGTTCTCGATCACCGGCAGCTTGTCGCTGACCTTGGCGCCACCGAGGATCGCGACGAACGGCCGCGCCGGGTTCTGCAGCACACGGCCGAACGCGTCGAGCTCCTGCTGCATCAGGAAGCCGGCCGCGCACGGCAGGCCGGTGATGCCGCTGACCGAGCTGTGGGCGCGGTGCGCGGTGCCGAACGCGTCGTTGACGTAGACGTCGCCGAGCTTGCGCAGGCTCTGCCGGAAGGCCTCGACCGCGGCCGGTTCGGCCTTCCTGCTGGTCTCGGTGCCGTCCTTGTTCTTGACCTTGACCTTGCCTTCCTCTTCGAGGTGGAAGCGCACGTTCTCGAGCAGCACGACCGAGCCCGGCTTCAGCGTGCCCTTGGCGCACGCGGCTTCGACCGCCGGACCGACGCAGTCGTCGAGGAACGTGACCGGCCGGCCGAGCAGCTTCTGCAGCTCCGCGGCGACCGGCTGCAGCGTGTACTTCGCGACGCGCTGGCCGTCGGGACGACCGAGGTGCGACATCAGCACGAGCGCCGCACCCTGCTCGAGCACGTAGCGGATCGTCGGCAGCGCCGAGACGATGCGCTGGTTGTTGGTGATCGCCAGCGTCGCCTTGTCCTGCGGGACGTTGAAGTCGACGCGCATCAGCACGCGCTGGCCCGCGAGCGGCAGGTCGCGCAAGGTCCGGAACGTCGCCATGGGATCAGCGCAGCTGCTTGGCGACCTTCTGGGTCAGCTCGACGACGCGGTTCGAGTAGCCCCACTCGTTGTCGTACCAGCTGACCAGCTTGAAGAAGTTCTTGTTCAGCTCGATCGAGCTGCCGGCGTCGAAGATCGACGACGCCTTGTGGTGGATGAAGTCCGACGACACGACCTCGTCCTCGGTGTACTCGAGGATGCCCTTCATGTAGGTCTCGGACGCCCGCTTGATCGCCTTCTTGATCTCGTCGAGCGAGGTGTCCTTGACGGTCTTGAAGGTCAGGTCCACCACCGACACGGTCGGCGTCGGCACGCGGAACGCCATGCCGGTCAGCTTGCCCTTGACCTCGGGCAGCACCAGCGCGACCGCCTTCGCGGCGCCGGTCGTCGACGGAATGATGTTCTGCGCCGCGGTGCGGCCGCCCTTCCAGTCCTTCTTCGACGGACCGTCGACGGTCTTCTGCGTCGCGGTGTAGGCGTGCACGGTGGTCATCAGGCCCTCGGCCAGGCCGAAGCCCTCTTTCAGGATCACGTGCACGAGCGGCGCGAGGCAGTTCGTCGTGCAGGACGCGTTGCTGATGATGTGGTGCTGCTTCGGGTCGAGCTTGTCGTCGTTGACGCCCAGCACGACCGTGATGTCCTCACCCTTGGCCGGCGCCGAGATGATGACCTTCTTGGCGCCTGCGGTCAGATGGCCCTTGGCCTTCTCGGCGTCGGTGAACAGGCCGGTCGCCTCGATCACGACGTCGACGCCGAGCGCCTTCCACGGCAGCTCGGCCGGCGTCTTCGCGCTGACCACCGCGATCGCCTTGCCGTTGACGACCAGCACGTCGTCTTCGGCCTTGTCCGCCGCCGACTTCTTCGACGTCACGCTGCCCTGGAAGCGCCCCTGGATCGAGTCGTACTTCAGCAGGTAGGCGAGGTTGTCGGCCGGCACGATGTCGCCCACGGCAACGACGTCCAGCTCCTTGCCGAGCAGGCCCTGTTCGACGAGCGCACGGAAGACGAGACGGCCGATGCGGCCGAAACCGTTGATGGCGACCCGGGTGGCCATGACGAGATAAGCTCCTGTTGGTTGGTTCTGCGCGAGAAAGCGGCCGAGCAGTCTACCGACCGGAACCCCCGAGCCCAATGGACAGTTTCGCTCGCCTCCTGGACGCGTGCGCGCGCTGCCTCTGCCGCTTCGAGAACCTCGTCGCGGAACGGCCGGTGCTGGCGGCGGTATCGGGCGGCGTCGACAGCACTGCGCTGCTGATGGTGCTGGCGCGGCTGCATGCCGCCGGCCGGCTGCCGGGGGCGCTGCACGTCTGCCATGTCGACCACGGCGTACGGCCGGACAGCCGGGCCACGGCCGACCACGTGCTGCGGCTCTGCGAACGGCTCGAGGTCCCGGCCACGGTCCGGCGGCTGGAACTCGGCGCCGCGCGCCCGAGCGAGGA
>JBPOIM010000011.1:0-3470 GCA_052034485.1 Candidatus Anderseniibacteriota bacterium
TGTTTTCCTACCAGCCGGGAGATTTTTCTGACGCCGCTTCGTACGAAAAGCTGGCAAGTATATTAGGTAAGCAAGATGGGCAATGGAACACGTGCGCGAATAAGCTGTTTCATTTAGCTGTTCCTCCTGAATACTACGAAGATATTTTGCGGCATTTGGCTGATTCCGGGCTTACTATTCCATGTGGCGGGGATGAAGGATGGACGCGCGTAATTGTCGAAAAGCCGTTTGGAAAAGATTTGGCAACGGCGCAGGAGCTAGATGCATTGCTTGGAAGGTTATTTAAAGAAGACCAAATTTATCGTATCGACCATTATCTTGGAAAAGACACTGTTCAAAATATTCTTGCATTCCGATTTTCTAATACATTTCTTGAACCAACGTGGAATGCGCGGTCTATTGCAAGCATTCATATTCGCTTGTTTGAACAGGATGGAGTGGGGACGCGCGGCTCGTTTTACGATGGCGTAGGTGCACTACGGGATGTGGGGCAAAACCATATGCTGCAGCTGCTCGCTTTGTTTACCATGGAAAACCCAGGAGTATTTGATGCGCACACTATTCGAGAAGCGCGTGCAAAAATTCTTGAAGGGCTTGAAGCGATGGATGTTCAAGATGTTGCCAGAGCTACGGTTCGTGGGCAGTATAACGGGTATACAAAAGAGAGTGGCGTAGCAGAAAATTCCGAAACGGAAACGTACTTTAGGCTAGAGGCTCGGCTCAATGTACCGCAATGGAGAGGCATGCCGATTATTTTGGAAAGCGGAAAGGGTCTAGGCGAATCGAAAGTAGAAGTTGTGGTGAATTACCACCACCATACTCCCTGCCTATGCCCCTTCGACGCTGCTCAGGGTAAACCGCGAAAACACTTAACCAACAGCCTAACGTACGAAGTACAGCCGCAAGAAAAAATTACCATGTCGTTTTGGGCGAAGCGTCCGGGGAATGAAATGGTCGTAGAGGAGAAGGCGTTTTCGTTTGATTATGGCGCTGCGTTTGTGGGAGATGAAATGCTCAATGCATATGGGAAGCTTCTTCTTGATGCTATTGAAGGGAATCAAACATCATTTGTATCTACGGAAGAAATTACGGCAAGTTGGAATTTTATTGATCCGATTATACAAGCATGGCAGCAGGCAGCGGTTCCTATGGTGGAGTACGGAAAGGGTGATGATCCAGAAGAATTTCCTGCTCGCAAAGGTGCAATGCACATGCCGGAAAAACACATTGGATACATTGGGCTTGGAAAAATGGGGCGCAATATGGTTGCGCGACTGCGTGATTATGATTGGGATGTTACGGCGTTTGACCCAAGCGAAGCTGCTCGAAACGAAACAGCAGAAACGGGCGCAACTGTTGTGAAGTTGCCTATGGAAGTTGTTGAAGCGCTTCCCTCTGGCAAGCGAGTGTTGTGGCTGATGGTGCCGCACCAGGTTGTAGATGACGTGCTGGAAGAAATTACTCCTGCACTGGCAGAGGGAGATATTGTGATCGATGGAGGCAATTCGTTTTTCAAAGATTCTATTCGCCGTGCAGAAGAGCTGGCAAAGCGGGGTGTGCGCTACATGGACGTTGGAGTAAGCGGTGGCCCGGGTGGTGCACGAAGTGGTGCTGCGTTTATGGTTGGTGGAGATGCAAAAGCGTACAAGCAATTAATCGGACTATTTTCTGACCTTGCTGTGGCGGGCGGGTATGATTATATGGGCGAGAGTGGATCGGGCCATTTTGTGAAAATGGTGCACAATGGAATTGAGTACGGAATGATGCAGGCAATCGCGGAAGGCTTTACGGTGATGAAGCAGTGGAATGAATCGCTTGACCTAGAACGCATCGCGCACTTGTACAACAACGGAAGTGTTATTGAATCGCATCTGGTTCACTGGCTTAAAGATGCGTACCGAACATACGGCCAGAATTTAGATGTTATTTCTGGAACGGTTGCACAAAGCGGGGAAGGAAAATGGACGGTGGAAATTGCGAAAGAATTAGGTATTCCGGTGCCGATTATTGAAGGTGCACTGGAGTTTCGGCTTCAGTCACAAGACTCCCCAAGCTATACGGGGCAAATTCTCTCTGCGCTCCGTAACCAATTCGGCGGCCACGAGGTAAAGAAGTAGTATTGACAAAACAATACAATAAGCGTACAAGTGAATATACGGTTGGGTCTTGGGTTCTTTACAGGAAAGTGAGGAGGCCATGTTATCTGTTTTACGGAATGTGTTTGCGATTGGTCTGGGTCTGGCCTTATTCGCAACAGTTTATGTGTTCCCACGAGTTTCTTTACTGATTCGGGAAGCTTCTCGTAGGAGGAGCTCGCTTGTGGCTACGGTAATGGCGACGGTGATCTGGGCGGTCTTTCTAGTCATGCTTGTCGTCGTCGTTCTATATCCATCGTAAGGCTGGTCGTACATTGTCGCGTAGAGTATTCTGCTCTACGCGCTTTTTTGTTGCCTTTTCTGTGGTTGACAAAATCCTCAATCGGAGTACAACATAAATCACGTAGTTTTCGCACATTCCAAAATATATACATTTTTTGAATAAGGACGAGCACCAATGACTAATCAAAATCTTGGACTACTACTGCACCGAGCAGGAGTGGAGGGAGGAAAGTCGTACATGCCTATTCCGGATACCAAACGAGGGATTGATCCTGGAAGTTATCATCCTCATGTAGCACAACAACGGTTGCCGGAATGCTTTGCTACCCTTAAGACTGCCCATGATGGAAAGCATTTTACTGGAACGCTTCGGAATATTTTAAAGGGGCTGCAGGAGAAAGGCGAGCAAGGAATCGTGACTGAGCACGTTGTGTATGGGCTTCTCCAGTTGGCATGCTCTCGTTCTGACAGTGCGCAAGTAACCGGTCGTCGTCGAGCATCGTTTACTCGCAAGCTTATTCCACGACTTGTTTCTATTAAGAAGAAGGTTGAGGGTGGGAAGAAAAGCGGTCTATGCGAGTTTATTCTCGAGAAGATTGAAGACTTGGAATCCTAATCAATTAAAATCCTTAAAAGCCCGTGTGAGGCCGTATCCTCCCGGGCTTTGTTTTATTATTTCTCGGCAAGCCACCGGATACTCTGTGCGATTTTTCTGATCAGTAGTTCGTTTTCCCCATAGCTTTCTTCATTTCCTGATTCTTCAGTCTTTAGTCTTAAGAGCCTATTAGAATTATCAAAGTCTACAAAAACCTCTGGGTAACCACAGCTTACCCCAACCCCAACTAAAACGCTGATCCCTGAAATCGTTTCTATGCATACATATGGAGCTCCACTATTACCTGTTTTTTCATCAAAAAGAACATGATCCAAGAATGTGTTGGCCCCTTTAATAGATTTTTTATAGTCTGCCTCTGTTGCTAGTGAGAGTGTTGCGAATGGAAACGGATCTGAATTTATGCTAAGTGTAATGTTTTCTTGGCTTTCGTCACTTGTAACGGAAACGTTCGCTGGATATTGAAAAGAGTAGCCTTG
>JBPOIM010000021.1:0-9868 GCA_052034485.1 Candidatus Anderseniibacteriota bacterium
TAAGTGGATTCTCGTAATTCCAATTTCTCGACGCTCACCGTTTACAATAAGTGGAAATGTTCCCTTCAAACAAAATGGTTGGTCGTATTGGCTAATCTGGTAGCCCTTTGGAAGGTCTGGGTAGAAATAACTTTTGCGATCAAACTTTGCTTCCTTTCCAAGTTCACACCCCAATGCAGCGCCTGCAACTTGCGTCCATATAATCGCTTGGTTGTTTGGAACTGGGAGCGTGCCTGGGTATCCCATACAAATTGGGCAAATAGAAGTATTTGGCGCAGCATCACCAAGCACGTTTTTACATGAGCAAAACATTTTGCTCTTTGTCTTTAGCTGAACGTGGATTTCAAGGCCTATGACGGGGGTCAGATTCATAGGGATAAGTATGCTTTACAGCCCCGTTGCCTTCAAGTACCGTTTATACGATACCTATGATTTTATCAGACAGAGACATCAAAGCAGCATTAAAGAAAAAAGAGATTATTGTAAACCCAAAGCCGAACCTCACAGAGCAGCTTGGGTCCTCCAGCCTCGATTTGCGGCTCGGATACACATTCCGATTTTTCAAGCATCGCAAACAGGCTTTTGTTGACCCGTTCGACAAATCCACAACAGAAGGAATGACTGAGGAAATTACTATTAGTAAAAAAGAGCCATATGTTATTCACCCAAATGAGTTCGTTCTTGCCTCTACACTAGAATGGGTAGAATGGGGCGACGCGCTTGCAGCTCGCGTAGAAGGCCGAAGCAGCCTGGGACGCTTGGGGCTTGTCATTCACTCCACTGCTGGCCACATAGACGCAGGGTGGCGCGGAGCAATTACTCTCGAGCTTCGTAATATTGGAATGGCTCCTATTTTGCTATATCCGAAGATGCGTATTTGCCAGCTTATCTTTGAACCGCTCTCTTCCCCGGCCGAACAACCATATACTGCAAAACCAGGAGCAAAGTACCACAGCCAGAAAGTAACAAAAGAAACTGCGATATCAAAAGAAAATTTACAGTAATATATAATCATGATTCCATTTCACGTTCAAAAGTTATCCCCTGATGCAATTCTTCCTGCCAAAGGAAACCCAACCGATGCAGGCATAGATATTTACACGAACGAAACCTACACCCTCGCGCCGGGAGAGCGGCATATGTTTACAACAGGTATTGCCTGCTCTATGCCCGATGGATACGTAGGCCTGCTTTGGGATCGTTCTGGACTTGGTAGTAAAGGAATTCACCGATTTGCCGGCGTTATCGACAGCGGATATCGAGGAGAATGGAAAGTAATACTCCATAACACCACAAGCGAACCATTTGAAATAAAAGCTGGCGATAAAATTATCCAGTGCATTGTTCAAAAATTTGAACCAACAGAAATCACCGAAGTGCCAAACCTGGAAGAATCCGAACGCGGAGAAAAAGGATTCGGCAGCAGCGGAAGGTAAAATAAAAAGTCCCTTAGAGGGACTTTTTTACTACCTGCCAAATTTCTTCGTGAAGACCTTCGCGGGTTTTCTGATTTCCAGCCTCATCTACGCTCTGGAATACTTTCCACTTTTGCTGCGCGGCAATTTTTAGATAGCTGTTGCGAATTGCGGTGAGCTTTTCTTTTGTTTCAAAAAAGTCTTTCTTTTTCTTTGCCAGCCGCTGTAAAGACACTGCAACCGGAGTATCTAAAAATAGTACGATATCTGGTACCGGAAGCGCAGGAGTCCCCTTGTAGCACAGCCACACAATCCAATCGAGCATCTTCTTTCGTGTTGCCCCAGTTAGGCCAATCGTTTGATACGCCATCGTACTTGTTGCGTATCGATCTGATACTAAAATTGTCTTTTTCTTTTTGGATTCTAAAATTTCATCGAACTCTTCTTTTTTTGAAAAGAAGTCTTGAATGTATAGCAGCGCTTGTTCGCGTCGAGAAAACGGAAACTTATTTTTAAACAATAAAAACTTATCGTATACCATGCGCCCCGTTGCACGGTCTTCTTGCGGAAAATGATACTGATGCGTGGTGTATCCTTCTTTTTTTAAACGCGCAACGAGTAAATCTGTTTGCGTTTGGCTTCCTCCTGCGTCGAGTGCTTCAAGTACGATAAACGGGTGCTTTGCTACTGCTTTGGTCATAGAAAATAGTTATTATATTCTGGAAATTTCCCCTCCAAAGCCTTTCGTACAAGATACGCCACTTCATCAACAGTCCGCAAGCGGTCGTGATCCATACATGGAATGCGAATAATACGGCCTGGATGCTCTTCCGCTAACCGCACATATTCACTATGCAGCGCCTCCTGCACTGTGAGGTAATCAGTATATTCATTGTCGTCTCCATTCTTTTTCTTTCGCCCTTTCAATAATTGACAAGCGATACCTGGAGGAATATCAAAAAAGACCGATATGTCTTCTTTGGGCATACCGTTTGTTTCATACTCTAAATTCTCCACCGCGCGATGCACTTGTTGACGCAATTCATCGGACATATTCCCCCCTGCAGCTTCTACAATCATAAACGCGATACTACTTACAACGTACCGGTCATACAGCACAATACTTCCAGTATCTAACAGCGAATTCACTTCATCACGATGTTCCACCCTATTTGCAGCAAAATACCCCATCTTTTCTTCCCATGGGGTATGTTGCCAATCTCCGAGCTTATTTTGTAACCGTAATTTTAATTCTTTTCCAGATTGCGTTTCGTAATCTGGCGAACTAAATAACGAATTTTTGATGCCTTTTGTTGTGAGATGCTGTGCGAGCAACCGTGTTTGGGTTGCTTTGCCTGACGAGTCGAGGCCGTCAAAGCTAATCAGCATCACTTACGCACTAATGCGAACTGCAGGGCTCATGCTTGTTTTGAGCACTACATTCTTGATAAATGCCCCACGCTGCGTTGCTGGCTTTACTGCCTTCACTGCCGCAATAAACGCTTCAATGTTTTGCTGTGTCTTATCTGCATCCCAGCTTACCTTTGCAACTGCGGCATGCATATTGCCCTGTGCGTCCATCTTGAACGAAACCTTCCCTGCTGCAAGCTCCTTTACTGCCCCTGCAACGTCTGGAGTTACGGTACCAGTCTTTGGGTTTGGCATCAGTCCTTTTGGACCAAGCACTTTTGCAATTTTTGCAATCTTTGCCATCATATCTGGTGTTGCAATGGTGATATCGATATCTGAAATTCCATTCTTTTCAATGGTGGTAATCAGCTCTTCTCCACCAACCAATACTGCACCTGCTGCCTTTGCTTCTTCTTGCTTTGCCTTATCTGAAGTAAATACAGCTACTCGCTTTTGTGTTGGAGTACCAGCTGGCAATACAACGCTTCCACGAACCATTTGGTCTGACTTGCTTGCGTCTACCCCAAGGTTCATGTGAATTTCTACCGTTTCATCGAACTTTGCTCGAGCGTTTGTTTTCAAAAATTCTGCTGCAGCAGCAATTTCCATGCGCTCTGCTCCGATTTTTTCTTTTACTTGCTTGTATGATTTGCTTCGCATAGGTTATTCAACAGTTATTCCCATAGATCGGGCTGTACCTTCGATGATTTTCATTGCGGAGTCTACGTCACGCGCAGATACATCTTCCATTTTCTTTTCTGCAATTTCTCGAACTTGCGCCTTTGTAACTTTTCCAACCTTTGCGGTGTTTGGAGTCTTTGAGCCGCTTGAAACACCGGCAGCCTTTTTCAAAAATTCTGCTGCAGGAGGAGTCTTGAGCTTTAAGTCCATTGAACGATCTTCGTAAATCGTTACTTCAACAGGAATAATATCGCCACGCATGTCTTTGGTCATGTCGTTGAACCGCGTCACGAAATCCTGGAGGTTTACTCCATGGGGACCAAGCGCTGTTCCAACTGGAGGCGCAGGCGTTGCGGAAGCTCCTGGAATTTGAATCTTTAATGTTGTAAGAATTTGTTTTGCCATAGGTTAATTATCCTTCTTTCTTTACCTGTAAAAAGTCGAGTTCGACAGGGGTTTCCCGTCCGAATACGTTTACCAATACCTTCACGGTACCCTTCGCATCGTTTACGTCTGAAATCTTTCCTTCAAACTCCTTGAATGGACCATCCATAATACGAACAGAGTCGCCTTCTGCCACATCGATCTTGTACTTTGGTTCTTCGTCTCCCATGCGGGAAAGTAAGCGACCAATTTCATCTTTCGATACAGGAGTTGGAGTTGTTCCAGAACCTACGAATCCGGTCACGTTTGGTGTGTTGCGCACAACGTACCAAGAATCTTCCGTAACGATCATCTCTACAATTACATATCCTGGAAACAATCGCTCTTCGATTGTTTGGCGCTTTCCGTTTCGTACGCGAATCTTTTTTTCGCGAGGAACAATAACCTGAAAGATTTTGTCTTCCATGCCCATTGATTCTGTTCGCTGACGGAGGTTGCGCGCTACGTTGTCTTCATACCCAGAATAGGTGTGGAGTACGTACCACCCTCGACCGTCTGTTGGTTGTGCTTGTTCGTCCATGGGAACGATTTATGAAAAAATAAAATATTGAAATACGTGAGACAAAAGATAGTCCATAAGCCCTGTAATAGCCCCCATCGCAATCGACATAACAATAACAATAATCGTGTAGCGAATCGTTGTTTCGCGGGAAGGCCAAGATACTTTTGCGAGTTCTTCTCGGGCTTCTTTCACGAACGAAAGGTTGGGAACTTTTGCCATAAGACCATTTGCTGTTCTTAAAACAGCCCTTCAGGGCCGTTATACGCACTATAGCCCAATGGCTTGCAGAATGCAAGGAGGGCTATACGTCCAGGTTTTCAACCGCCTTTGCGTGGGTCTGGATCCACTTTTTTCGAGGGGCTACTTCGCTTCCCATCAGCACGTCAAACATATGGTCAGCGGCCTCTAAATCCTCTACCGTTACCTGCTTTAATACCCGGTTTGCAGGGTCCATAGTGGTCTCCCATAGCTCGCTCGGGTTCATTTCTCCAAGACCTTTGTATCGCTGAATTTTGATTTCTCCTGTTGCTTCCTCTTCATTCTTTACTCCAAATTTTTTCAATACCGCCGCTTTTTCCTGGTCAGTAAACACATAGTGCGTTTCTTTTCCCTTTTCAATTTTGTAGAGCGGAGGCTGTGCAATATACAAATACCCACCTTCTACCATTGGCTGGAAGTACCTAAAGAAGAATGTCAGCAAGAGTGTTCGGATGTGAGATCCGTCAACATCGGCATCGGTTGCGATAATAATTCGGTGATATCGAAGCTTCGAAATATCCATTTCTTCTCCAATACCAGCACCCATCGCAATAATAAGCGCCTTAATTTCATTGTTCACGAGCATCTTATCAAGACGAGCACGCTCTACGTTTAAGATTTTTCCACGAAGCGGCAAAATGGCTTGGAACTTTCGGTCACGACCAGACTTACAAGAACCACCAGCAGAGTCTCCTTCTACGATGAAGATTTCGCTTTTTGCTGGGTCTTTTTCTGAACAATCTGCAAGCTTTCCTGGAAGCGCGAAGCCATCGAGCGCACCTTTGCGAAGTACCGTGTCGCGAGCAGCGCGTGCAGCAAGACGAGCTTTTGCAGCAAGTGCAACTTTTTCAATAATGGCACGCGCATCGCGAGGATGCTCTTCTAAATATGTTGCAAATGCTTCCCCCATTACCTGATTTACCATTCCACGCATTTCCGGAGTTCCGAGCTTTGCTTTTGTCTGCCCCTCAAACTGTGGGTCGCGAAGCTTTACGCTAATGATTGCAGTAAGCCCTTCGTTTACATCGTCTGCCGTAAGGTTGTCGTCTTTTTCTTTTAGGAAGCTGTTCTTGCGAGCATAATCGTTAATGGTTCGTGTAAGTGCCGTACGGAACCCAGTTAAATGAGTACCACCTTCTACGGTGTAAATATTATTGGCAAACGTGAGGATAGATTCGTTATATGAGTCGGTATACTGCAATGCAATTTCTACCATGAAGTCGTTTTCAAACTCCTTTTTTGCATAAAATATTTCTTCGTTCTTTACGTCCTTCCCCAGCGTAAGTTGGTGCACATATGAAGAAATTCCACCCTCAAAGTAAAATGTGTATGCCTTTGTTTTTCCAGCTTCCCGTTCATCTGAAATTGTAACGCGCACCCCTGGAGTTAGGTATGATTGCTGACGCAAATGCTGGAGAATTTTATTCCAGTTGTAGTTTATTTCCTGAAAAATTTCCGCATCCGCCTTAAAGGTAATGGTCGTTCCAGTCTTCTTAGAAGGCCCCAACTTTTTAACCGGACCCTGCGCCTTCCCACGCTTAAACTTTTGGACGAAGCGCCCACCATCGCGCTCTACCTCCGCTTCAAGATATTCAGACAATGCGTTTACAACAGACACACCAACTCCATGCAAACCTCCGGAAACTTTATACCCTTCTCCGCCGAATTTTCCTCCGGCGTGCAGTACGGTCAGTACCGTTTCAAGTGTAGACTTCTTTGTTTTCGCATGCTTTTCAACCGGAATACCTCGACCATCATCTTTTACAGAAATAATATTGTCGGGAAGAAGCCGCACATCAACATGTGTCGCATGCCCAGCCATTGCTTCGTCGATACAGTTATCTACTACTTCCCAAATTAAGTGATGGAGGCCGTCTATCCCCGTACCTCCAATGTACATACCCGGACGCTTTCGTACCGGCTCGAGCCCCTCGAGCACGGTAATCGCTGAAGCGCCGTATGATGCAGATGCTGATTTCTTAGCCATAATGGATGTATGGTATCAGCTTTTTGGTCTTTGTTCAATGGTCGAACCCCTCGACTCGCATTGCTCCCTTTGGGTTATTTTTACGCCACAAAAATAAAAAAACGCCCTAAGGTAGCTGGTGCTACGCCTAGGGCGACGAATATGTGCTGCTCACGAAGGTGCCTTATTCCCTGTTGGTGATGACGATTGGGAAAGAGGGTGCTTTCTTCCCCTTCTCCTGTTGCTGCCTATCTTGGTACTCAATCATTTGCTGTACCTCTTGGCAAAACCTCCAAGAAGAAGTTCTATGATGATCGAGTCCATACAGACATCCCGAACACGTAACAACGACGACAGTCAACACGATGCGCAACGTCATGAGGAAATCCTTTCCTTCGCAAACTCCTTGTTTTCATGGTGCAACGTCCACTCCAAGTGAACTAACCATTATACTCCTATTTTACTAAAAAGTCAATATATACAGCGTATATATTGCTTTATAGAGCCAATATATTGTATTTATCGGACTTCTGCGTCGAATTCCTTCTTCAGCGCATGCTCAATAGCCGCATGCGTATCGGCAACTTCTGTATCTGTCAGAGTTCTATCTGGTACACGGTATTCCAAGTGAAATGCCAGGCCTTTTTTGCCGGTATCTGGCGTGTATTCGTCAAACAAATCAACATCTACAACCACTTCCCCACCTATGCGTGCTATTTCCGCCTGCACAGCATCAGTCTGCACGCTCGGGTCAACAAGGAGCGACACATCTCGAAATACGCTTGGGAATTTTGGAAGCTCCACAAACTGTGTCGGAGTTTCTTTTGTAGCGGCAATGTCGTGCAGTGTTCGAACGGGAATTTCAACGTCCTTCCCATGCTTCATACATGCAAGGAGGCTTACTTCAAATGCAACAAGCGGCACACGATATTTCATCTTCGTAAGTAGCTCCGAAGATAGCACATACGTAATACCCAAAAATTCTCCACCAATACTCATCTGCTGCACATGCGCAAACGGCAAATCTTTTTGCGTATACGAAACACCACTTACATCTATTCCAAACAAATCGCAAATACGTTCGATTATTTCTGGAAGTGCATCTTGCCCACCAACCATAATTCCGGATATAACGCGGCGCTCAACTACACCAGGCACAACTCCACCATCTCCCACGTGATACGCTCGGCCCAATTCAAACACGGCGTATTCGGACTGTTTCTTTTGACGATGAATGTCTTCCCTATTTTTTATCATTACGCGGAGCAACCCTGGGAGCATGGAGTAGCGAAGGTTTTTGAGCTCCGGCGCCATAGGGTTTATAAGTTCTACGTGCGGACGAGTATCTGAACTTAAAAGTTTTGCCATGCGACTATCTTCAAACGAATAGCTATACGTTTCAGTGAATCCTTGGCGAGCGAGCATATCTCGAACTGCGGCTTCCCAATACACTGTGTTCGACACTGGCAATGCACGCATGCGAGACACAATATCAGAAGGCTGTATAGAATCGAGCCCATGCAACCGAACCACTTCGTCAATCAAATCATGCTCGCCGAGCACGTCGACTCGTTCATGCGGAACTCCGATATTCCACACATCGTTTGCATCATCAACGGTAAACCCAAGGCGTTCTACGTATTGTTTTACGTTATCTGCTGAAATATCTACTCCAGCAACTTGTGCCGGGCGGTTTGGGTGCAGCTCAAGTATTCTGCGTGGGGTATCCCCTTCTTTTGGCATGCTGCCAAACTCTGCAATCCCCGCAGCGCTTTGAAATAGCTGCATTACGGGAGTTGCTTCAGGAATTTCTCCAAGGGTGCCACCTGTACTTGCGGCAACTTCTCGTGCAATAGCCACATGCGATGTAACATCTTTTGCGCGGTCGGGTAACACATCCACATCCAGAATAGTGTCGCCTGGAATATATTCGCATAGCTTTGCGCCAACGCTTACACCCTCCGGCAATACCAAAATACCTCCGTGGTCGTCTGCAATACCAAGCTCACGCGAAGAATTTAACATTCCCGTACTTACAACTCCGCGGATTGTTGCTTCTTTGAGAGTAAATAATTCTCCTGAATCGTCGTACACTTGTGCACCAACAGGAGTAAATGGTACGAGTTGCCCTTCCGCAATATTTGGAGCACCACACACTACCTGCACTTCCTGCTTCCCATCGGTAATTGTTGCAAGCTGTAGCCGATCAGCATTTGGATGTTTTTCTATTTTCAATATTTCAACAACCGTAATTGCTGGGTCAATTACAAACGAACGTGCAATAGTTGTTTCAAAACTATGCATGGTAAGCGTTTGTGCAATTTCTTCGGGGGTAAGTGTACGCCCCGAAAGCAACATTGCGATCCATTGTGCAGACACCTTCATATTAAGAAAATTGTTTTAAGAATCGGATATCGCCAGACCAGAACAGTCGAATGTCGGTGACACCATGACGAATCATGGTGAGACGATCTATTGCCCCACCAAAGGCGAACCCTTGGTATTTTGTTGGGTCAATATTCATATTTCTCAGCACGTTTGGATGCACCATGCCAGCGCCCATTACTTCAATCCACCCGGTATATTTGCAAACTCGGCAACCAGCGTTTTCTGCCGCGCAAAACGGGCAACTCATATCTACCTCAAACCCTGGTTCGACAAACGGAAAGTATGACGGACGAAGACGCACGGTCATGTCACGCTGGAAAAATTGAGAGAAAAATTCTGCAATAATTGCTTTAAAATCTGCAATAGTCATATTCTCACTAATCCCAAGCCCCTCAAACTGGTAAAACGTAGACTCGTGCGTTGCATCTACTTTTTCTCTTCGGAATACCCTGCCTGGTGCTAATACATAAAACGGCGGATTGAGCCGAAGCGTTTCCACAGAACGAATCTGCATTGGAGATGTTTGTGTGCGAAGCACCAAATCTTCTGCACCTTGCACGCTGTTTGGGTCTACCATAAACGTATCCCCTTCTCCTCGCGCTGGGTGGTCGAATGGAATGTTTAACGCATCAAAATTGTATCTTCCTTCTTCTACTTCCGGGCCATCAGCAATCACAAACCCCATGGCTGCAAAAATTTCATGTACGCGGGCAATGGTAAGCGTCAGCGGATGCAAATGCCCAACGCTTGTTGTAGTGTGCGCATATTCAGATGCATCGGCATGCGCCTTGCCGCTTGTGCCAC
>JBPOIM010000042.1:0-2791 GCA_052034485.1 Candidatus Anderseniibacteriota bacterium
GTGCCAGAGGTAGCACCGGTGCGCACCAGTGCCAGCGCAGCCGAAATCACGCCCGCAGCGGCGCCTGTGAGCGTGCCCGCACCGGTGCGCACCAGTGTGGAATTCCCGCTGCCGAATCGGGCGCCGACGACGGAGGAGGCCGCCGCCATCCGTGCGCTCTACGCCGAACTCGGCAGCAAAAACCAGGTCACAACCGCCGTTTACGGCGCCAAAAGCTCGCAACGATGGGCATGGATCACCGAGGCATTGGCAGAGCCGGAAGCGGAGCCGGGCGCCGCCATCATCAGAATGAGGAGAGCACAATGAAGCTAATGGAGCTGATGGATCTGATCGACACCCTTCTCGGACCACTCGACCTGATCAGCCGCGGCCACGCCGCCGCCCGGCTGGCTGCTCGTGGCGACCGTGGCGTCGAGTTCCGCATCGCCCGGATCGACAAAGGCGGCACGCATGGCGGCGCCGACACCCGCACGCTACTGGCGGAGTACGGCATCAAGGCGCACCGCACCCGGTTCGATGCCAATTACCTCTATTTTGTCGTGGGCAGCCGCCAGGCCGACTGGACCCGCTACCTGCTACAGCAGGCCGGCGTGCAGGTTGACGCCGGCAAATCCCGCCCGGCTGCCGGTCGCATGCCCAGGCCGTGGAGCCGCACGCAACGAAAGGAGCGATACTAATGCAACTAAGGGACCGCCTCGGCAGCGCCATCGTCCTCATGTTGATCATCCTCATGTGGACCATCTTCGTGTGCGCCGCCATCTACTTCGCCTTCACGTGGACCGCCGGCGCCATCGGTACAAACGCCTCCATTGCGCTTTTCGGTGTTGGCATTGGCGGCGCCGTCGCCATCATCATGTGGCTGGCATCCAGCCGGCACACCACGGCGATCTGGCGCTCGGCGCTCTCCTACGCCGCCGACACGCAGGAATTGAGCGTCAAAGCGCTCGGCGCTCAATCCGCCATCCTGCGCGAGCACGCCAAAGCCGACCGCATGACCACGCAGGCTCACACGCAGGCGCAACTGCTCGCCTATCGCCAGCAACTGGCCGACGACCGCCAGCGCCATCTGCTGGAAGTGCGCCAGGCACAGCAGCAGCAGCAGGCGCCGCCGTCGTGGGCAATGGATGACGGCAGCGTCGACGCCGTCCCCGGCGATGACATCCGCTGGCTAGATTGATGAGCAAGCGCGGCAAGCCCGGCCGGGGCAAATGGATCATCAGTGAATGGCTCGACGCCGACAGCGACGACTTCTGGCTCACCCTCATCGCCGTTGTCGGCTGGCTCCTCCTCATCATCGTCGTGCTCGGCTGGCCCCAATAACACGCCCCCTAGCCTATGGGGATCGGGCGCTTCCTCTTTCTCGCCCAACCTTAAACTTTCGTGCTTTTCGTGCTTTTCGTGATATTGGGAGGATACAGAATCACGAAAACCGTGATACACTATAGACACAGAGGGCGAAACACAGTAGTCAGACAGATAAGGAAGCAAAAATGTTCACCATCAAATGTCAGTACACCGGAATTGAATTCGAGGCAGAGAGCAAGCGCACCAAGAACCACCCGACCGTCACTCGTTTTTTGAACGAGGCCAACGACGACGGAAAGCGTGCAGTCGGAGCGTATGCTGAAGCCAAGCGTTTGCTTACCGAAGCCGCCAGCAACTTCGACAACATTGACGACCTGATGAACTACGTTTCCGCCGCTTACAATGCCTGGAGGGACGGAGCCAAGGGTTACACGGTTGTGACGCACAAGCAGCGCATGGCCGAGCAGTCGAAACGTGATGAAGCATGGCGCAACCGCAACCGCGAGACCGAAGAATCGATGGACTTTGCCGGCGCCACCGCTTTCGAGACCACCTACGGATACAGCAAGTAACAACCACCACCAGCCGAGCCGGGCGACGAATCCCGGCAATCAACCCAACAACCGGCACGCCGTGAGAGCCGGGGGAAGCGGCAAAAGGAAACATTATGAAAACATCACAGGTCTACATGTACCAAGCGCAGCGCATCCGACAGGAGGCACTGGCGGCTGGCGACAGCCGTGCCGTGACCATTGTAAATTTCCTGCTGAACGATCTCCAGCGGGGACGCAACGCAGATATTGAAGTTTCGGGCTATGCCCGGCAGCTTCTGGATGAAGCCAGAAGCCCGCTAGTGCAGACGATGGCGTATGCACTAGGCGAGATCACGCTGCAAGGCGACGCCTTCTACAGCGTCATGGCGGAGGCAGAGGCAGAGGCAGAAGCTGCTGCTGCTGCTGCGTAGAACCACCCACCGCCCGCCGCTCACACCGGCGGGCACACTCACCACGACAGCCGAGCCGGGCGGCTAATCCCGTCAAAGGAACCACAATGCAAACTTACGCATTCATCGTAAGCGACACACCGATCAACCTCATCGCCGTTCACCTGCCGCCGTATATCGGAATCCACGACACACACCCGATGGCTGGAGGCCGTTGCACTGTGCTGGCCACTGGCGGCGCGTCAATCGATACCGGAATCGCCGCCGTCCTGGCCGTGTATCCAGACGCCCGCGCAACCACGAGCAGAGAGGAGGCCGGCCGATGGCTAAAGGAGACCGCATGAAACTACACCAACTCACCACCGCCGACACCGCCGCCGATCCAATCTGGTGATGGGTCACACCGGACGGCGACCCGCAGATCAATGGAGAGGCCGCCATCGTGCTGGAACTCCGTGACGCCATCGACAAATTTCTGGCGTTCGGCACCGTAGGCGAACCAATCGCCGACACCGATCCAGCGTGGGGCAACTCCTACGATAT
>JBPOIM010000066.1:0-7872 GCA_052034485.1 Candidatus Anderseniibacteriota bacterium
CGCGCACCATATAGGAATGATTGGCATTCCATACAGCCAAGGAGAACATTTTCTGCAAACAGCCACTTCAGTTTTTCGTACATGCTTTCTCGTACTTTTTTGCGCAATGACACACATTCTTTCTTTCGGCAATCTACAAGATGCTCTAATGCATGCTTAAAGCCATCTTGTCCCGCAACGCTAAACACAAACGCAGGCATGCAGGCTTTTTGGGTTTCATTGCATGTAAAGCCCTCTGGCGTAGTTTCTTGCCCTACCGAAGTAACTGTTTCAATGGCAATCGTATAAGACATCTGTTTGTAAGCCTACCGTAGGGAACGGAACTGCGCTAGATTGATTTTTATGTGTTGTGGGGCATACTATGCAGTAGCTTATGGATGAAAAGTTTACAAAGCCATACGAGCCACAAGAAACCGAAAAACGGCTCTATGAAGCGTGGGAAAACTCTGGATTCTTTAATCCTGATAATTTACCGTCTCGCCACACTACGCCATTTACTATTATTATGCCGCCTCCAAATGCAAACGGGCACTTGCACGCGGGCCATGCGCTATTTATTACACTTGAGGACATTATGACCCGATACAAGCGAATGAGAGGCTTCAAGGCGCTGTGGGTACCAGGGGCTGACCATGCGGGGTTTGAAACGCAGATTGTATACGAGAAGAAGCTCGAAAAGGAAGGAAGAAGCCGATTTTCCATGGACCCGAGCGACTTATATACAGAGATATACGATTTTACTGTTGCTCATAAGGGCAATATGGAAGCGCAGGTACGCCGCCTGGGCGCTTCGTGCGATTGGTCGAGAGAAAAATTTACACTCGACCCATCGGTAGTGCAGGAGGTACAACGTACCTTTAAGAAAATGTACGATGACAATCTCGTGTTTCGCGGAAAGCGAATTGTGAATTGGTGTCCAAAACATCAAACAACACTTTCTGATGTAGAGACGACAGGGGAAGATAAAAAGGATCCGCTCTACTATCTACAGTATGGTCCGTTCAGTATTGCAACTGCTCGTCCGGAAACAAAGTTTGGCGATAAATATGTGGTAATGCATCCAGATGATACGCGGTACGCGCAGTACAAGCATGGCGATACGTTTGAAGCAGAGTGGATTAACGGTCCTGTTACGGCGACAGTTATTAAGGATGATTCTATCGACATGGAGTTCGGAACGGGAGTCATGACTATTACTCCTTGGCACGATGCTGCAGACTTTGAAATTGCCCAGCGGCATAATCTTCCAAAAGAGCAGGTGATTGATGCGCGCGGGAAGCTGTTACCAATTGCGGGAGAATTTGCAGGAATGAAAATTAAAGAAGCGCGCCCAAAGATTATTGAAAAACTCCAATCAAAGGGTCTTGTTGTGAAGATTGATGAAGAATATGTTCACAACGTACCTGTGTGCTACAAGTGCAACACGCCAATTGAACCACAGGTAATGGATCAGTGGTTTGTAAAAATGGAAACGCTCGCAAAGAGTGCGCTTGATGCAGTAGATGAAGGAAAGATTACATTTATTCCAGAAAATTACGGAAAGACATTTCGGTATTGGATGGAAAACACGATAGATTGGAATATCTCCAGGCAGATTGTGTGGGGAATTCCGATTCCTGCAAAAATTTGTACTGCGTGCGAACATGCATTTCCGGATTTGGATGACACGATTCATGCATGTCCAAAGTGCGAAGGGGAAGTGCGAAAAGACACGGATACATTTGATACGTGGTTTTCTTCCGGGCAGTGGCCGCTGTTGTCGCTCGGGTATAGCGAAGGGGAAGATTACAAAGTATTCCATCCAACAGATGTAATGGAAACGGGGCACGATTTAATTTTCAAATGGGTTCCTCGAATGGTTATTTTTAGTTTGTATCTACAAAAGCAAGTTCCGTTTCATACGGTATATCTGCATGGGCTGGTGAACGATGCGCAAGGAAAGAAGATGAGCAAAAGTAAGGGGAACGTTATTAACCCCATTGAAATTATCGACAAGTACGGAACAGATGCACTTCGTATGGCGCTGATTGTAGGCAACCCAGCAGGAAGCGATACGGCGCTTTCCGATAACAAAATAAAAGCGTACAAACATTTCGCAAATAAATTGTGGAATATCTCTCGGTTTGTATTAATGAATACCGAAGGTATAGAAGGAAACAAAGATGCTATAGCGGATGCTGCAGATATAGCGCTTCTGGATGAATTGCATGCGTTAGAGCAAGAAGTAACCGGCGATATAGAAGCGTATCGGTTCCATCTTGCTGCAGAAAAGTTGTACCACTACGTATGGCATCAGTTTGCCGATACAATTCTTGAAGAAAGTAAAGCAATCTTGAATGGAGAAGATGGTGCGCAAAAAATGTCTCGCCAACACACGCTTGTATATATCTTGCGACAGTCTCTGATTATGTTGCATCCGTTCATGCCGTTTATTACAGAAGAAATTTGGCCACATGTTTCAAGAGAAGAAAACGAAATGCTTATGATTCATCCGTGGGTGGAAGTGTAAATGCACATGTGCAGAACTTTCCACTAGTGAAGTGCTCTTTCATTTGCTATACTATTCTTGTAATTAGGTATGCCACAAGAACCTCGAAGTTTTTTTGAAAGATTAACAGGCGCAAAGGTATTGCAGCGTCCTACTGTTGCTGACTCCGAAGAAGAGTTGCAAGTTCGTCATCCTATGGAAGATGCGTATGGTGAAGATGACATGCAAGAAGTTCTTGAAGAACCGGAAGAAGAAATGGAGCAAGATTTTTCTGACGAGGAGGATGGAACAGATAACGATGGGGAAGAGCAAGAAGGTCAGCTCACCGTAGACGTATTTCAGGATGATGAAAGCATCATTATTCAAAGTACGGTAGCGGGGGTATCTCCAGACGATCTCGATGTATCTATTACAAACGACATGGTTGTTATTCGCGGTGAACGTCGCCCACAGTTTTCTATAAGTCAGGCAGATTACTTTTACCAAGAATGTTACTGGGGAACATTTTCTCGCTCCATTATTCTTCCTGTTGAAATAGACGCAGATCGCGCTGAAGCAAAAATTAAAAACGGAATTCTCACTATTCGAATTCCAAAAGCAAACGCAGCGGTTACTCGCAAGCTGAAAGTCAAAGCTACATAATCATGGATTGGGGAATCGTAAGCGCACTTGTCGGGGCGGTGTTGCTTATTCCGACTGCGTACGCAGGTATTATTGGTGCTCCGTGGGCACCAACTCGCATGCCTTCTGTAAAAAAAGCGTTCGATAACATCGGCATTTCTGAAAAAGATTTGGTTGTTGATTTAGGTGCGGGGAACGGAAGTATTCTTCGCGAAGCCGCTCGCCGAGGCGCAAACGTATACGGATATGAATTATCTCCTATTATGTGGATTATTTCTGCAATGCGAACAGGTTGGCGTACGACGTACGGAAATTTTTTTAAAAAGCGCTTACCGAAAGACACAACACTTGTATTTTGCTTTTTAATGCCAAAGCATATGAATACAGTGGGGAAGTATATTGCATCTCAGCAATTACCTCGCAAAGCCCTTGTACTTTCCTATGCATTTCCATTTCCGGAGTTACAGGCGATTCATATTTATCGAGAAAAAAAGTGCGCTCCGCTGTATTTGTACGAAATGCGATCCATATATGAACACTTTGAGCCTTCCAGCACCTCAGGCTAAACAATTACAAGGGGCTGGACAATTAGTATGTATAACCTAGAGTAGCAATATGGAGAAGTATTTCCTCACAACGCCAATTTACTACGTAAACGCAAAGCCTCACGTAGGGCATATGTACACGGCAATTGCTGCCGATGTGCTTGCGCGTCATTATCGTGCCCAAGGAAAGAAGGTATTACTTTCAACCGGGGTAGATGAAAACTCTCAGAAAAACGTAGAGGCGGCGCAAAAAGAAGGATTATCTCCGCAAGAATACGTAGACCGCATGGCGCCAGTATGGAAGCAGTCGTTCGATACTATCAAGCTGTCATACGATACGTTTATTCGTACTACATCCCCAGAGCACAAGGTTGCGGTGCAAGAGATGATTTCCGCAATGGAGAAAACGGGAGATATTTATCTTGGAGACTACGAAGGGTATTACTGTGTTGGGTGCGAAGAATTCTATCCGCAAAAAGATTTGGTAGATGGCAAATGCCCAATTCATAAAACAGAACCAAAAATAATTAAAGAAAAAAATTATTTCTTTAAACTGTCTAAGTACAAAGACAAACTGCTTGCGTGGTATGAAGAGTATCCAGATGCAGTACAGCCAGCTTCTGCGCGCAACAAAATGCTTTCATACATTGCCGATGAATTGCACGATGTTTCTATTTCTCGCCAATCGCAAGAGTGGGGGATTCGGTTTCCACGAGATGATAAGCACGCAGTATATGTATGGTTTGACGCGCTTATTAACTACCTGACCGTAAGCGGATACCCAAACAAAGGGTATGACGCATGGTGGCCAGCAGATCTGCACCTTATTGGAAAAGACATTATTAAATTCCATTGCGCCATTTGGCCTGCAATGCTGCTCTCTGCGGGGTTACCGTTACCGAAAAAAGTATTTGCGCACGGATTTTTCACCATTAACGGAGAAAAAATTTCCAAAAGCCTCGGCAACGCTATAGATCCGAATGATTTGCTCAAAGAGTATCCGCTCGATGCAATTCGGTATTATTTGCTCCGGGAAATTCCATTTGGAAACGACGGAGATTTTTCTGAAGCTCGGCTGAAGGAGCGATACAACAGCGAACTCGCAAACGGAATTGGGAATTTGGTATCTCGTACGCTTACGCTTGTTGAGAAAAATTGCCCAAATCTTACATTTGAAACAAATTCAACGCTTTCTGTTGCTCCGCACATTGAAGCATTGGCATTCGACCGTGCGCTTACGGAAGTATGGCAAGAAATAGCTCGATTAGATGGTGTTATCGACGAGAAAAAGCCATGGGAACTTGCAAAAGCAGGCAATCAAGACGAATTAGAAAGTGTGCTGGGTGAAATGCTATCGGGAATTTCCGGAATTGCGCATGCTCTAGAGGCGCTTTTGCCGGAAACTGCTGCTGCAATTCATGAACTTTTGACCGCAACGCCACTAAAGAAACCGGCACAGCCACTCTTTGCTCGTAAAGATTAATATATACTTACTCTATGGCAACATTACTTATAACAGGTGGATCAGGATTTATCGGATCCAATTTTATCCGATACTGGATGGAGTATCATGCAGATGACCATATTATCAATCTTGATGCGCTAACGTACGCAGCAAATCAGGAAAGCTTAAAAGACGTGGCGAGCAATCCAAACTACGAATTCGTTCATGGCGATATTCTCAACGCAGAGTTGGTAGGAGGGCTTGTTGCAAAAGCCGATCGCATTGTTCACTTTGCTGCAGAGTCTCACGTTGACCGTTCAATTATTGGTCCGTCTGCATTTGTTGAAACAAATATCAAAGGAACGTTTGTATTGTTGGAAGCCCTTCGGCAGGCTCAGGGGAAACAGCCCGAAAAACCATTTCATCATATTTCAACCGATGAAGTATTTGGTTCACTGGCGCTTGGCACATCGGAAAAGTTTTCAGAAACTACGCCATATAGTCCAAATAGTCCGTACTCTGCGTCTAAGGCAGCATCTGATCATTTGGTTCGCGCGTATCACGAAACATATGGACTACCGATTACAATTACCAATTGTTCGAACAACTTTGGGCCATACCAGCACCCAGAAAAGTTTATTCCACGCATGATTACTGATGTTCTTCAGGGTGGCACTGCAAAAATTTATGGTGATGGTCTGTATGTGCGTGATTGGCTGTACGTTGTTGATCATGCCCGAGCTATTGAGGCGGTATTACAAAACGGAAAGAACGGAGAAACATATCTTGTTGGGGGAATGGAGCGGGATATTAATAATCTCGAAATTGCGAAAATGGTTCTTGGGATGCTCAATGTATCCGAAGATAAGATTGAATTTATCAAAGACCGCCCAGGACACGATCGCAGATACGCAGTTGATTGGAATAAAATTCATACAGAACTTTCTTGGAAGCCAGAGCATAGTGTAGAGGATTGGCTCAAAGAAACCGTTGCGTGGTATCAGAACAACGAAGCGTGGTGGAGGCCACTGCTGTGATAGGAGTATTCGATTCCGGATACGGAGGGCTCACAATATTCCACGAACTCACAAAAACATTTCCGGAATATTCGTTTACATATTTGGGCGACAACGCTCGTGCGCCGTATGGCGATAAAACGGTAGAAGAAATAACAGAATACACACGCCAGGGGGTAGAGGAATTATTCAATCGCGGATGTGTTCTTGTGATTTTAGGGTGCAATACGGCATCCGCTGTTGCATTGCGCACGCTCCAGCAAACATGGCTTCCAAAACATTTTCCAGACCGCAAGCTTCTTGGAATTGTTGTGCCTACTATCGAACAAATAACTGGCGAAAAAGGTGGCTCATATGTTGGCGTATTAGCAACGCAGCGCACGATAGATTCCGGTGCATATGAACATGAAATTCAAAAACGAAACCCAAATATCACGGTATTCCAAACAGCGTGTAATAATCTTGCCGGGGCAATTGAGCAAAAGGGCGCAAAAAATCCCGAAGTACATGAAGAGGCAAAGGCGTGCGTCGCAGCTCTTCTAGAAAAATCCGCTTCTCATACACTTTCTGGAGTTTTATTAGGGTGCACGCATTATGAATTAATCGCGGACACGATTGCTTCAGCATTACCCGCAGGCACACCGCTGTTTCATCAGCCGACAATCGTAGCAAGAAGTTTACAGGAGTATCTTACTCGCCATGCAGATATCCAGTCGCGCATTACAAAAGAGGGAGCACGAACATACCTTACAACGGGTAATGCCGATGAAGTAACCCGCCACAGCCAAGAGTTTTTAGGGGAAGAGGTTACGTTTAGCAGTATACAGACTTGACAAAATACATATTTATATAGTATAAAATAAAGTTCAGTAATGAACGCTCTTTGGTAATTTGGTCAATTTCTCTTTTCTAGAGTATCGGAGATACAAATGAATTATCGCGACTGGAGTGCTCTTGAGGGTTCTACGGAAAAAGGGAGCAAGGTTTCTCTGAGATGTTTACACGAGGATGATGTGAATTTGCTTGGAAAATGGAGGAGCAGTGAGGGGATGCGCCAACTGCTTGGAATGGATTTTCCTGAAAGCCATGCTGAAATCTTGGCATGGGTCCGCAACATGACCCACAACACGGCAAAGAATCCCGCAAATATCGTGTTTGCAATTTGCCTCAACGGTGACCTGGTTGGTACGTGCGGTCTCCACAGTATCTCAATGAGAAACAGACACGCCACCATCGCTATTTCTATTGGCGATAAGGATGCTCGAGGGAAAGGGGTAGGCAAGGAAGTCTATGAACTTCTGCTCAAATTCGCCTTTACTGAACTCGACTTATCCTGCATACGAGCAGAGGTCTACGGTCACAATACGGTGAGCCTGAGATTGCATCTGAGCACCGGGTTCAAGGAGGTTGGCCGAATTCCTGGATGGGAATTCAGGAACGGCAACAGGCAAGACCTAATAACGTTCTTTATTTCGAGCGAAGATTATTTCGTTCAGCGGTCCTAGGCGGACAAACAAAGCGGTATCAAGGAAGATACCGCTTTTTTATATACCCATATTGATTTCAAACGATTATTCATTTACGATGCTCCTATGTCAACAACATCACTTTTTCATCAAATTAAGCAGGATAAGGCGCCAGAAGTGCTTTCTCTGATCGTTGAGATTAGCCAGGGCGACTATAACAAATACGAATACAACCATGACCTTGGTGTGCTTGAAGTAGACCGCGTGCTGTATGGTCCGTTGTTTTACCCGA
>JBPOIM010000031.1:0-2694 GCA_052034485.1 Candidatus Anderseniibacteriota bacterium
TAATTAAAACTTCTCTTTTCATAGTGACAACTGTAGTATACTCACTTGCTAACTTTGGTTCTACATACTATAGTTAGCACATGGATATTTATAGATTCATGAAGCGGAGGCAACAAAACCAAAAACGCTTTTGAGCAAAAGCCGTTTTGGGGCGGACTTGTCTCGCCATAGCCACAAGCATGTAAACTGCTTGTGGCGAAGGATTGCGGAGAGGGAGAGATTCGAACTCTCGATACCTTTCGGTATACACGCTTTCCAAGCGTGCGCACTAGGCCACTATGCGACCTCTCCATGCCCTTCGACCTCGCTCAGGGCACTTCGAAAAAGAAGAGTCCTTCTCATTACTAAAGAAGGGTTTACCCTGAGGGAGGTCGCCTTTGGCGACCGATTCGAAGGGTGATCTCGGGAGGATTCGAACCTCCGACCCCCAGCTCCGCAAGCTGATGCTCTAATCCACTGAGCTACGAGATCGTGTATGTACCATCATGAATGGAATCTATGTTTTTGTCCACACCACCGTCAAAAGATACCCACCCCCCCTTGCGCATATTAGATAAAAATTGTCCACAAAAAGAACAGTGTATTCGTGATATAGTAATACCATTGTATGTATTACCCTGTATGTTTATAAAAATAAATCAGACCAAGAAAGGGTTTACACTCATTGAGCTTCTCGTGGTTATCGCTATTATTGGCATTCTTGCCACAATAATTATTGTTTCCGTCTCTACCGTTAGGGCAAAGGCGAGAGACGTACAACGAATAACTCAAGTACGACAACTACAAAACGCACTTCAACTATATTACGAACAATATGGAAGATACCCCGTTAGTGCGGGCTGTGGCTCTACAGCCCCCAATAGTGGATGGTGTAGTAGTATACACACCGAATCCGGTGGCCACTGGATTAAAGACAGCGGAGTTGCCAATGTATTAGCTCCCTATTTGGCAGTAGAGCCTAAAGACCCCTCCCAGGGAACAACCGGGTCCTTTCCTCCACAAAGTACAGGCTCTCGCGGAGCAGGAATATACTATTTTTCTGCCGGATATGGTGGCCCAGGAAAATGGTATGCTATCGTATTCTCGTTGGAAAAATTTCCCCATCCGCTCGAGCAGCAAGATGGCGTGAAAGCTTGCGATGGAACAAATTTCCATTATGGGAATAATAGCGATGGAGTTATTACAGTCGGAGCAAGTTGTTAGTTCACACACTACACTTCAGATGATATATCCATTCAGCAAATGAAACCGCGAATTGTCGTATTCATGGGCGGACAGGAGGAACACAGCAACACTTCCTCTCAGTCTGGGTCATGGCTATGCCAATATATTCCGCGAAACCTGTACGACGTTACTCCTGTTGAAGTTACCGCGCATGGGCAATGGAAAGTTCCGCTCGGCAACCTTCCACGAAGTGGAAACATTGCTCGCACCCTAGAAATGCTGTCGCAAGCAACAACTCCCCAGGACCCAAAGCGCGGCCTTGAGCGCCTGATGGATCGCCCTGTTGATTCTATCGTTACCCTTTTACGTGGACGAGGCGGAGACGATGGCTCCATGCATGCACTTGGTACCATGCTTCATATTCCCGTTGCCGGTTCGGATGAAAAAAGTAGTGCCGTTGCGTTTCATAAGCATCGTTTTCATCATGCAATAGGTCATATTGCTCCTACCCCCTACACACAGCTCATCGACCACCGAGAAGATTTAGAAACCATTGCAGAAGATGTATGGAGCGAATTTGTTCCTCCGTTTTTCGTAAAGCCGGTGCACGGAGCAAATAGCCACAATGTTGTAAAAGTTGTGGCGTATAAAGATTTACACGACGCAATCATGCAAGCAAAGCAGCATCAGTACGACCTTATTGCGCAAGAATTCGTTCCTGGAATGGAGCTATCTGTAACACTGTACAAAGACAAGAATAATCACCTGCACACACTTCCTGCATCTATCATTACCCCAAAACAATCGTCCTTTTACGATTACCACGGCAAACAAACATCCGAAGGAGCAGGGTTTCATCTTGCATCAAAAGAAAATGCCTCCCTTGCCGAACAAGCCGAGGCAATTGCGCAAGAAGTATACGAATCGCTCCGCTGCGACGGTATTGCAACGGTAGATATGGTTGCGCACGATGGAGCAATCGACGTACTAGAGCTCAACACTATTCCAAATTTTCATTCCGGATCCCCCATCCACCACCAACTGCGCCAAGCAAACATTCACCCAGAGAATTTTCTCGGTGGACTGTTGCCTCTCTAATGCATTTTACAAGTGGATTTGAATATTCCGTCGCGATTGTTTGTGTTGCGTATGCGTAGGAGCTTTCGGCGCTCTCCCCTCTAAAATTTCTCGCGCTTTATCTACAATCCCTTGGTCAGTATCGTATTCCAGCATTTGCGATGCGACCCCAATTGGGAACCATCCTGCATCAATAAACCCTTCCTCCGCTTGCGGAACAAGCTGCACCTGGTCTGTCACCATTAAAAAGTAATGCACGGTCTTTTTTACAAGCGCCTCTTCAGCCTGAAACACAAATTTCGTAGTTCCTAAATGGTTGCGCACTTCAAGGTTCTCAATTCCAGCCTCTTCCTGCACTTCTCGCTTTGCAGCATCGTCTACGCGCTCCTGCTTTCCAAATTCTACATGCCCCTTTGGTAGTACCCACACTTCACCTCGTCGATGTTCTGTTTT
>JBPOIM010000002.1:0-6846 GCA_052034485.1 Candidatus Anderseniibacteriota bacterium
AGTTCTTTTCCACGGTCGCCACCGTGGCATCCACCAGCTTGGTCCGGTTCAATACCGCCGCCGCCTCCACCCCCGGCGGTAGCGACCGATTCACTTCCGCCAATTTGACATGCACCGCATCCGCCACCGTGCGGCTGTTGCCGCCGATCAACATAAGAGCGGTACCGACCACCACTTCCTCCCCGGCGGAACTGGCGGCACCGCTGCGCAACTCATGGCCAAGATCGATGGTGGCAACGTCATGGACATAGACCGGAACGCCGTCGCGGGTGGCGACGACCACGTTGCCGATATCCTCGACGCTTTCCAGGCGGCCATAGGCGCGAACAACCAGGCCCTCGCCATTCTGTTCCAGGAAGCCGGCGCCGATGGCGCTGTTATTGCGTTGAATCGAATCCGACAGGTCGTTCAGCGTCAGGCCAAAGGCGAGCAGCCGGTCGAGCTTCGGTTGCACATGATATTCTTTAACATAGCCGCCAATGGAATCGATGCCGGCGACACCGGTGACATTGCGCAATTGTGGCCGCACCAGCCAATCCTGCACGGTGCGCAGATAGGTGGCACGCTTCACCTCGGTATCCAGCTTTTCTCCTTCGGCAGTGATATAGCTGCCATCGGCCTGCCAGCCCGTTTCGCTGCCGACGGTGCCTTTCTCTGCCTTGAAACGCACCAGCCACATATAGACTTCGCCAAGGCCCGTGGAGATCGGCCCCAACCGTGGTTCGATACCTTCAGGCAGCAATTCACGCGCTTCGGCCAGCCGCTCGGCGACCTGCTGGCGGGCGAAATAGATATTCGTCTTGTCGCTGAAGATAGCCGTGACCTGGGAGAATCCATTGCGCGACAGCGAACGTGTCGATTCCAGTCCCGGTATGCCGGCCAGCGAGTTCTCCAGCGGGTAGGTTACCTGCTTCTCGATCTCCATCGGCGATAGGGACGGCGCCACGGCATTGATCTGCACCTGGTTGTTGGTGATATCCGGCACCGCGTCTATCGGCAGTTTCAGCAGTGATTGCACGCCGAGAATGCAGATGCCGAGCGTGACGATCAGCACGACAAGGCGCTGCTGGATCGATAGGCGGAGGATTTGCTCAATCATGATCGGATGCTTTCCCGTAGGCCTCAGTGCGAATGCTCGGCTTCAGCCTTTTCAAGCTGAGCCTTGAGCACAAAGGAGTTCATCACCGCCACTTCCTCGCCGGCCTCCACGCCAAAACGGATCTCGGTTTGATTGCCATCGCTGCGTCCGAGGACAACATCACGTTTCTCAAAACCATCCGGAGTGCGAACAAACACCACCGACTCCTTCTTCAAGCGTTGAATCGCGGCCTTCGGCACCAGGACGGCGGCCCGCTCAATGGCGCTTTTCACCGTTACCGAGGCGAAATCGCCAAGGCGCCAGTTGCCTGTTTCATTGCTGATCTGCACCACGATCTTGGCCAGGCGGGTTTCGCGATCGACCACCGGACTGACGAAAACCACCTTGCCCTCGGCCTTGATCGGCCCATCAGCCGCAACCAGGTCCCCCTCGCGTATGGCAGCGAGGTCGGCCGGCGCCACCGCAGCCTCGATCCAGAGTTTTGAAAGGTCTGCAACGGAGAAGAGTTCAGTCTCGCTGGGAACCGAGGCACCCAGTACGCCGCGGCGCTCCACCACCCTGCCGGCAATCGGGCTGCGGATTTCCAATACCTGCAAACCGGAATTGCTGCCATTCAGCCGCGACAGATCGCTGCCATTAAAACCGAAAGCGGCAAGCTTCTGGCGCGCAAGATCGATCCGGATGCGGGCCTCCTCGACCGTGGCGCGCGCTTGCAGATAATCCTGTTCCGAGCTGATCTTTTTTTCCCAGAGATTGCGTTCCCGCTCGAATGTGGTGCGCGCCAGAGCTTCGCTGCGTTGAGCCGCCAGGAATTCACCTTTGGCTTCGGCAATCTCGCGGCTTTCCAAAACCGCCAGCAATTCCCCCTTGGCCACGGCATCGCCGAGCCGCTTACGCAGATCAACAATGACACCGGAGGACTTGGCAGCCACAGCCGCAACCTGATCCGGGTTCGCCACCACATTGCCGGGGAAAGTGGTGGTCCGCACCAACTCCCCTTCCCGCGCCGGGCTGAGGCTGATGCCCGACTGCGTCACCTGATCATCGCTGAGTTTCAGCGGATTCTCCTCTGCTTCACTGCCATGGCCGCGATTCCCGCCGCCATGACCATGGCCATCTTCGGCACCATGGCTGGCTGGGCCATCGCTATGCAGGAACGGCAGTTTTTCCGGCGCCGCCACGAACAGCGTGCCGCCGATACCGACAATCAATCCCGCCGCAAGGGCGATAAGGCTGTTACGCATGGGGATCTCCAGATCAATAAGTGCGGCCGGCGAGACGCATCAACTCGATGCGTGCCAGGTGATAGTCGCGCAGGGCGGTGGCATGTTGCGCTTTGACATCGAATTGCGTGCGCTGGGCATCGAGCAGATCGAGAAAGCCGAATTTGCCGGCAGCATAGCCCTCGGCTGCAGCGGCATAGGTCTCGTCCGCAGCCGGGATGATCGTCCGGCTCAGCACCTCCACTTCGCGGTGCGCCGCCTGCAGCGACTGCCGCGCTTTCGCCAGGCTGGCCAGCAGATTGAGGCGCAATGCATCCGCCTCGGCTTCCGCGCGGACCAGTTCCTGGCGCGCACGCTGGATACCGCCCCGATTGCTGTCGAACACCGGAATCGGGATCGAAATACCAACCATGAAGGCGTTGCTGTCATCCTCGTTGTAGCGGCGAATCCCGGCGCGCAGGGTCGGATCTGGCACGGCGGCGGACTGCTCCTTGGCAATAGCCGTCCTTGCCTGGGCTATGGCGGCACCGGCACGGCTGAAATCCGGGTTGGCGCGCAGGCTTTCCTCATCGGGCCCCACATTGGGAAGGGCACCACTGCGCTCAAACCAGCCGCCGTCATTGGCCAGGTCGATCCGAGTAACACCAAGGCTGCCGGCTAGCGTTGCTAGTACGGCAGCATATTCGCGCTCCGCTTTCTGGGTCGCCACCTCGGCGGCGGCTTGCGCGATTTCGCTCTTGCGCGCTTGGAACGGCGGCTCGCGGCCATTCTGCACCCGCTCGCGCACGGCACCGGCAAGGGCTTGCGCATTCTTCAGCCGATCACCTTCAAGCGCCACGACACGGGCGGCATACAGCGCCGACACATAGCCACGGGCGATCTCCTCGCGCAGAGCCAGTTGATCGACATCGCGTTCGTGTCCCGCCAGAGCGAGGCCGGCATCGGCGAAACCGATCCGCGCTTCCCGCTTGCCACCCATTTCGATGGTCTGGGAGATGCCGGCGGCGACCTCGATATTGCGGCTGCCGCGATAGGATTTGCTGCCGGCAAAATTGTCGGCATCGACGAACAGTTCCGGATTGGGCCGGGCTTCCGCCTGCAGGCGGTCGCCGCCGGCAGCTTCCCGCCGCGCCTCGGCAACACGCAGCCGCGGCGAATTTGCCTCGCCGATACGGAGGGCTTCTTCAAGACTGCCGATCCGGGCCACTGCACCAGAAGCCGGCGTGATCTGCACAGGAATGGTCTGCACAGGGGTAATCTGCACAGGGGTTTGCGCGGCCAAAGGCTTGACCAGGCCCGCCATTACGGCGAGCGCAAGCAGGGGGAGACGCATGTTCTGTTCCCTTGAACGAAATACGAATGGCCGGCACCAATGGCGCCGGAGCGTTCAGGCTCAGGGAATCAGGCTTTGGGGGGTTCGAGCAGGCCGAAAATCAGCCCAAGATCGATGCCGGCATCGCGCAGCGGCAGCAGGCACTCGGCCGACGGGAGGTCAGCGATCAGGACTTTCAGCTGTGCCGGCATGGCGCGGCCATGCTGGTCGCAATGCACGGCGCAGTCCTGCATCTGCTTGGCGGGTGCAGGCGTCTCGTCACCCGCGGCGGCTTCCAACGGCGCTGTATCGGACGCTGCCGAATAGGCCAGGGCTGCCGGCTCCACAGCATTGGCCCTGGCATAGTCCGCATGCCAGGAACCGAACAGGGCAGAGTACAGGAGCGCAGACACGGCGAGCAGGGCGGCGAGAAGCCGTCCGTTCCGTCGATATGCTGCGATAGCCTGGGTCATGCGCTGTGCTGCTACATTCTTACAGTAATACTAGGGCTACTTAGCGGTAAGACTATACTGCGCCTTACCGATTTCCTTGCCGCCCTCGCTGAGGGTAGCCATGGCGCGGACTGCACCCGAAAGCGGCGCACCGGCCTTGCCGGCCAGCTTGTCGCCTTGCGGCTTCAGTTCCACGCTGCTCTCCGCGTTGTTGACGAAGAGCTTGACCGACGCCGCCATGCCGCCCGTGGGCTGTAATGGCTTATGATCCTTGATGACATAGAGCTGCACATCGCTGCCCTTGACCACCAATTCGCCTTCATAGGCACCGATCTTCTTCACCTGGCCACCGTATTTCGCCTCATCGGCATGAGCCGATGCCGCGAAAGCCAGCGTGGCAGCGGCGATGATCGCTAGTAACGCTTTCATTCATCCTCCATATGGTAGGCATTGCGTGTGGAAATTGCCAAAGCTGACACAGGCTTGCAAGCCTATGCCCTGCGGCGCTTTGCCACCGTAATACTGTAGCGCATCGTCCTGCCTCAAATTACGGCATTCCGGATACGGGCGACGTTGCTGTTCATGAGATGCCGCACGAAATGAACGTAAAGCCAGCGACGCCAACCCGTCACATTGGTGCCGACCTCGGCATAAAACGCGTCCGGCGTGTCATAGAGTCCGAAGTCGCGGTTGATGCCGTCGCGCTGGATATAGGTGTCACCCCCTGTCCATTCGACCTCTGGCATACAGAGATTCGCCGTTGCCGCACCATAGCCGCAGAAGTTCCGTCTGCTGTCCTTGAACCGGTGCTGCAACTGCCGAAGGTATGGCCTGTCGAGGATCAGGCCTTCGAGATTGATCCACCGGCCATTCAGCCAGACCTCCACCCAACTATGCAGGATGTCATTGGGTGCCAGGTGATAGAAAATTCCGGTCACCGCGCCGCGCTGCAATGCCTTGTGAATCGTGAAGCCATGAAAACGGCAGGGGATGCCCACCGCCCGCAGGAGTGCCATGAACAAGGTCGCTTTGGTATTGCACTGGCCATAGCCGTCGCTCAGGATTTGCGACGCTGGCAGGGCGTCGTCGCTGTTATAGCCAAATAGAATCTCATCGCGCACGAAGGTATAGATTCCGGCTGCCGCTGCCTCCGGCGGCAGGCCCCGCCAAGACTGACGGTCGATTAGCGCCTGGATTGTCGTGGCGCTGAAATCCAGCAAGCGCGTTTCCGCCAGCAGGCCGCTTTTTGCCTGTGCAGCTTCGCCCATCATACCCATCGCGTTCTTCCACTTGTGATTCGGGGTTGCTGGCGATAACCTACAGTCTACAATAGTTATAGCTTCAAGCGGATTTTTTGGAGGGCCGGTAATATGGAAATGGCGATTGGCAAACTGGCGGAACAAAGCGGTTGTTCGGTGCAGATCGTGCGCCACTATGAGCAGGCTGGCCTGCTGCCCTCACCACCCCGCACCGGCGGCAACCAGCGCCGCTATGGCCAGGCGCATCTGCAGCGGCTGCAATTCATCCGCCATGCCCGCGACCTCGGCTTCTCCCTCGATGACATCCGCGAGCTGGTCACGCTGACCGACCGGCCCGACCAATCTTGCGCAGCCGTCGACAGGGTGGCGCAAAAGCATCTCGAGGACGTGGAGCGCCGCCTCAAGCAGCTGGAGGGTATGCGGGCGGAATTGCGGCGGATGGTGCGTGCCTGCGGGCGTGGCCGTATCGCCGATTGCCGCATCATCGAAACCCTGGCGGATTTTTCCCACCAGCATTGCCAATTTCACGAGCACGGCACCACGCCGGCGGCATCGCGGCGCAGAAAACTGTAGCGGCGCGGGGAAAACCGCCAATGGGAAGCCGGACCGGACCCTTGAACCTCCAACGGTTATAGGTATTAGGCTGGGAGAAGCGCGGAAGGAATTCCCTTCCGCATTCATCCATTGGGCAGGATAAGCACATGGCTTCCCTGAACTCCGAGCCGACCAGCCAAGGCGACTCTTACGAATGGTCCATTTCCGGCATGGATTGCGGTTCATGCACGGCAAAGATTCGGGATGCCCTGCGGCGGCTGCCGGGCGTCAGCGATATTGAAATCGGCCTGATGTCCGAGCGGCTGCGCCTGCGGCTGGATGCCGGCGCTTCCACGCCGGACACCATAGAGAAAACCGTGCGCGCCCTGGGCTTTGGCATTGTCGCGCAACAGAAAAGCCAGGTCGAACCGCCGGAACAGCGCGAGCCGGTTCAGCGGCCACACCACGACCACCAGCATCAGCACGGCGATCCGCAGGATCATGGCCAGTCCTGGTACAACACCGGCAAAGGCAGGCTTGCGCTCATCACCGGCCTGCTTCTTGCCGCCGCCTGGGCTATCGGCCATCTGGGATCGGCGCAACTCGGCAACTGGGCTTTCATTGTCGCTTGCCTGATCGGCCTGGTGCCCGTGGCACGCCGCGCCTTTGCCGCCCTGCGCCTGGGGCCGCCTTTCACCATCGAAAGCCTGATGACAATTGCCGCCAACGGCGCGATTGCCATCAATGCGGCCGAAGAGGCAGCCCTTGTCGTCTTTCTCTTCGCGGTCGGCGAAGTGCTGGAAGGTGTGGCTGCCGGCAAGGCCCGCGACAGTATCCGCGCTCTGGCCAGCCTGGTGCCCAAAACGGCCCTGCTGCTGACAGCTGGCGAGCCACGGGAAGTGCCGGCGGAACAGCTTGCCGTGGGTCAGGTGGTGCTGGTGCGGCCTGGCGACCGGATCCCGGCCGA
>JBPOIM010000061.1:0-2755 GCA_052034485.1 Candidatus Anderseniibacteriota bacterium
CGTCGCCGACCTTGATCGGCTGCTTGAAGGTCATGGAATCGACCGCCACGGTGGCGACCCGGCCCATGGCCCGCCGCGCCGCCATGATGCCGCCGGCGATGTCCATCTGGCTCAACACCCAGCCGCCGAAGATATCGCCGTTGCCGTTCATGTCGGAGGGCATCGGCGCGGTACGGATCACCGGTTCGCCCCGCTTGGTCTTAGCCGCCGCTTCGGTCATCCACCACTCCTGCTTGCCGGATTAAGTGCTTTTCGCGCCTGCAAAAAATACTATATTTGGTAGCCAACGATTCGTCCGCCCCTATACAGGGGTCCCTGATTGCAGTATAGCGCGGCCCATGAATTCGATGAATGACTTGTTCCAGGGTGGCCCCAAGGGCGGCTCGGACTACACCGCCAAGGATATTGAGGTCCTCGAGGGCCTGGAACCGGTGCGCCGCCGCCCCGGCATGTATATCGGCGGCATCGACGAGCGCGCCCTGCACCACCTGTTCGCCGAGGTGCTGGACAACTCGATGGACGAGGCCGTGGCCGGCCATGCCGACCGCATCGAGGTGGAATTGCTGGCCGATGGTTCCCTGCGGGTGGCCGATAACGGCCGTGGCATCCCGATCGACAAGCACCCCAAGTTCAAGGACAAGTCGGCGCTGGAAGTGATCCTGACCACGCTGCATTCCGGCGGCAAGTTCTCCGACAAGGTCTATTCCACTGCCGGCGGCCTGCATGGCGTCGGCATCTCGGTGGTGAATGCGCTGTCCGACCGCCTGGTGGTGGAAGTGGCGCGTGACCGGGAATTGTGGCGCCAGGATTATTCGCGCGGCACGCCGCAGGGCAAGCTGGCCAAGGTCGGCGCCGCGCCGAACCGTCGCGGCACCACCGTCACCTTCCATCCCGACGAGCAGATTTTCGGCAAGGGCGCGCATTTCCGCCCGGCTCGTCTGTTCAAGATGGCGCGGTCCAAGGCCTATCTCTATCCCGGCGTCGAAATCCGCTGGAAATGTGCCGCCGACCTGCTCAAGGGCGACGACGAGACGCCGGCAGAAGCGACGCTGGATTTCCCCGGCGGCCTGCAGGATTATCTGAACGCTGCCCTAGAAGGCCAGGCCACCATCACGCCGGTGCCGTTCGCCGGCCGGGCGCAGTTGGCGGGCGAGCGCGGCCAGGTCGAGTGGGCGATCCACTGGCCGCAGGAAATCGGCGATGGCTGGCTGAATTCCTACGTCAACACCGTGCCGACGCCGGAAGGCGGCACGCACGAGGCCGGTTTCCGCTCGGCCCTGCTGCGCGGCTTCAAGGATTACGCCGACCTCACCAACAACAAGCGCGGCGCCCAGATCACGCCGGAAGACATCGTCAGCGGCGCCACCGCCATGCTGTCGCTGTTCATCAAGGAACCGCAATTCCAGGGCCAGACCAAGGAAAAGCTGGTGACGGTGGAAGCCGCCAAGCTGGTCGAAACCGCGATCAAGGATCATTTCGATCATTGGCTGGCGGGCGCCCCGCAGCAGGCCACGGCTTTGCTGCTGCGTATCATCGAGCGTGCAGAAGAGCGCCTGCGTCGCCGGGCTGAAATGGAAGTTGGCCGCAAGAGCGCCACGCGCAAGCTGCGCCTGCCCGGCAAGCTGGCCGATTGCTCGGATGACAGCGCGGCAGGCACCGAAATCTTCATCGTCGAAGGCGACAGCGCCGGCGGCTCCGCCAAGCAGGCGCGCGACCGCAAGACCCAGGCCATCCTGCCGCTGCGCGGCAAGATTCTGAACGTCGCCTCCGCCACCTCGGGCAAGCTGGCCGCCAACCAGGAACTGGCCGACCTGATCCAGGCGCTCGGCTGCGGCACCGGCACCAAGTATCGCGACGAAGATCTGCGCTACGACAAGGTCATCATCATGACCGACGCCGACGTGGACGGCGCGCATATCGCCTCGCTGCTGATCACCTTCTTCTTCCGCGAGATGCCGAGCCTGATCCGCAATGGCCATCTCTACCTGGCGCAGCCGCCGCTGTTCCGCATCAGCCAGGGCGGCAAAACCGCCTATGCGCGCGACGACGCGCATAAGGAAGAGCTGATGAAGACCACCTTCAACAGCCGCGGCAAAATAGAGATCAGCCGCTTCAAGGGCCTCGGCGAAATGCCGCCGCAGCAATTGAAGGAAACCACCATGGATCGCAAGAACCGGGTGTTGCTGCGGGTGCAGGCCGGCACCGACATCGCGGAAGAAGCGCATGACATGGTGGAGCGCCTGATGGGCCGCAAGCCGGAAATGCGTTTCCAATTCATCCAGGAAAACGCCCAGTTCGCGGGCGAGATCGACATCTAGACAGGGGGATGCCATGGCACGCTTGCTGATCGCCGGTGCAAGCGGGTTGGTTGGCAAGATTGCTCTCTGGGCCGCGCTGGACGATGCCCGCGTCGAGCAGGTGGTCGGCATCGGCCGCCGCCCGCTGCCGATCCAGCATCCCAAGCTGGAACAGCGCATCAGCGACTTCACCTCTCCCCTGCCCGATCTCGGCCACTTCGATGGCGCCCTCTGCGCGCTCGGCACCACGATAGCCAAGGCCGGCAGCCAGGCCGCCTTCCGTGCCGTCGACCATGATGCCGTACTGACCTTCGCGCGCGCCGCGCAGGCTGCAGGCGTGCAGCGCTTCGCCCTGGTCAGCGCAGCCGGCGCCAATGCAGCGGCGAAAAACTTCTACCTCTCCGTGAAGGGTGCCGTGGAGCGCGACCTGGAGACCATGAGCTTTCCCATCCTGGTGC
>JBPOIM010000028.1:0-7754 GCA_052034485.1 Candidatus Anderseniibacteriota bacterium
AAAGAAGCAGACAAGATTATGTATATTGCTTTGCCTATTGGCGCAGATAACCTGTTAATTGCAAACGATGTGCCGGAGGCTATGGGGAAAGTTAATGAAAATGAAAACAGAAGCAAAATTCTCGTACGAGCTGAAAGCAAAGAAGAAGCTGATAGATTATTCCAAGGGCTTTCTGCTGGAGGAAGTGTAGAAGGGCCCATGGGCGATAGCCCGTGGAATAGCTATGCCGGCATGTTTAGGGATAAATACGGTATTGAGTGGATAATTGAATTTTCTCCGAGTAAATAAAGTAGGAGAGTAAGAGCATTTTGAAATTTATTCTTTGTTTAAAGGGATTTTTTTATATGGTCCCCAGGATTGTGTCCAGCCTTTAGATTTCCACCGAAGAAGAAAGTGCAGGCTAATTCCAAGCACGGCCAATGCTGCGAAGGTGTACCCAACTACAAGCGCCCCTTTCCATTTGAATAACAAGAAGGCAAGACTTAGTATGACAATCCATTTAATAATTCTGAATCTGCGTGACTGCCCATGTAGGACGATGTGCTTTTCCCGTTTGAAGAATTCTTTGAAGGTCATGGTTTGAGTGTATATTAAGAATGTATTGGCTGGACGTTTGAGTTGTAGGTAATAAAAAACCGCCCGGGTGGGAACCAAGGCGGATATGTTTCGGAAATAGATTAAGCGGCGAAGGTTGGAACAAGCGGGATTGTACGAGCTCGTTCCAAGACTCTTGAAATAAAGTCGTAAGAATGATCGCCCTTTAACCTAATGAGATTTTCTGCCCCTAGGTTGATGAGGCTGTTGAGGTTCGTGATGTCGAGTGAATTCAAAAAATCACGCTGTGAATTTTCAAATCCCAGTTCCTCCAGGCTTGCGCTCATGATTTTCTTGCGCGCATCTTCGATGTGGAGGTGGACACTTTCAATCTGCTCTGTCGCTTCGAGAGCATTGACCTGATTGTCGTAAATGCTCTGGCAAAAGAGACTGAATTCTAAATACAACTCAAGCGTGTCCTTCGGGTCTATCGACAACCAGTCTTTCAGCGGGACGTCTTCCAGCGGAACAGCGTTGTGCTCCCTGATGTGTCTTAGTATGAACGCAGCCACATGTGCCGGGATTCCTCTTTGCGCGATGTCGTTGAAAAACAACTGAAGTGCGCCGAAGAGCGCGAGCGTATTCTCTGGCATGATCTTCTCCTTCTGCCATTCGCAGAATTATTGAGTGGAATGAACGTTCAAAATAACCGAAAACATACTATACATTAGTATTAGGATAAATGCAAGTTTCGTATACTATCGTACCCCTCGTTGTGTTTGAAAGCTTCTTTCTGGGACGGATATGAAACTCATATTTTTTCTTGCTGGAGCTACGAGAGGTAATGGGGATGGTGCTATTTTGAATACATGATCCAAAATGGCTCCTGTTACATTTCTTCCTGTACCAGATATAGGAAAGTGGTGGATGTCGAAACCGGGGGAATCGTTTACTTCAAGAATAGAAATATTGTTTGCCGATATGTCATCTTTTCTGAAGTTTTTGCAAAGAATATCTACTCCGCTTACTTCTAGCTTTGATAATTGAGCAACTCGAATCGCAAGTTGTTTTATGCGTGGGTGAACGCTATCGGTAACATCCATTGGGCGCCCTCCTGTACTTACGTTTGCGTTCCAACGAAGATATATCTTTTCGTTTTCTGCGGGAACAAACGTGAGGCTATGTCCAGATTTACTCAAGCAACGCGATACTTCGTTATCGATGGGGATAGGGCAAAGGGGAAGGTCGTACTTAATTGGTGATTGCCATTGATCATTAAACTGGTGTATGAGTTGGCGAATGGTGCTATGCCCATCACCAATAACATAGGCTGGGTCGCGCTTTACGACCGACACAACAGTATTTTGTACTACAAAGAATCGAAGATCGTGCCCCTGAAAATATTCTTCAACTAATACACGCTTTATGCTTGAGCGCTTTTTAATATAATTGAATGCTCGGTGAACGGCTGCTCCTAACTCTTCCGGCGTTTGAAGATTTAATGATGCTCCATTGGCATGGGAAGCATTAGAAGGTTTAACGACAAGCGGAAAACGAAGGGAGCTTTTTACAATTGTGGGCCATGCAGAGCGGCGGCGTAATGTAATGGTTCGTGGAGTGGGTAATCCTTCTTCTTTGAGTAGTTGTCGAATGAAGTATTTGTTGCTAGATAGTCTCGATGCCGCCAAGCTGTTGCATGGTAGGTTGGTGCTTTGAAAGTAGTGGGAAGTTTTTCCATTGGATATTTTAACTGCCTTTTCTGGTAAAAAGGTGCAAAAAAGCCCCTTTTTGAGGGCGGATTGAATAAGGAGTGACGTTGATATTGAGAATTTTCCTACTCGTATTTTTTCAATGTCTGATGCAGTAATGATATGAGTGCAATAGAGGTAGAAGCTAAGCTGTATACAATATACAATTTATTTAATATTTTGTCTAGTGCATTTTGTATAAAGCGATAATAGTGTGACAACTATCGACTGTGATACCATTTTTCTATGGAAGTTATCGATAAACTTGCGTGGATGTATATACAAGACAGAAAAGTGTTGTTTGTGCGCGAAAAGGGAAAAGACGCGTTTTATAGTCCGGGAGGTCAGCGAGAAGCAGGGGAAACGGACGAGCAGGCGCTAACTCGAGAAATTAAGGAAGAGCTGAGCGTTGACCTAGTACCAGAAACGATTAAGTACGCTCACATGTTTACTGCACAAGCGCATGGGAAACCAGAAGGAGTGATGGTCGAAATAAAATACTACACCGGCGAGTTTGTAGGAGATCTACCGCCGGCAAGTGAAATAGAAGAGCTCGCGTATTTTCAATCTTCAGATGCACATAAAACTTCTGCTACGGGGATACTCTTTCTTCAGTGGCTTCGTGAGCAACATGTGATTGATTAAAGATGGGTATCCCCTCTATATTTGTTGGGGTATTCTTATGGTATGCCTGATGCAAATATAGTTGTGGCGCGGGATTTTTATCAGAAAAATTACAAATATGAGCTGGTAGAAAATCCGGGCAAGCATTTTCATTCAGATTTTACACCAGAGCTGACTCCAAAGGAGATGCTTGAGTTGGGAATTTTTGGTGGACTGTATATGTCCGATATGCCAAAGGAATTTCCGAAAGATTGGTTTGTTCATGCAAAGTTATCGCCAGATAAAAAACAACACAAAGAATTAAATTATTTTGGCATTTTAGCTAGTCAGCCACGTAGGGTGTGGCAGGAGAAGGGGTGGATTTATAAAGATGATCCGAGAGGATGGTTTCAGTGGTATTGTCGATACTACTTAGGGCGAAGAATTCCGCAGGAAGATGATCGGCAAATCCGACGATGGAAGGCAATGCGTCGGCACATTGCTCAAATTGAACGACATTGCAAAATGGGGGATATAGAATGTCGCCCTCGACAGAGGCAAGCGCTTCTTCAGTGGGCATATGACAGCAGAAAGCTATAGGTGTACTGTGTGGGTGTAGCTTTCTAGCGTAGAAGGCATTGTTCGTTACTGATGTTATGTGGAGGTTGCGATGCGGACATTGCGTACGTATAGATGTGTCGCTCATCGCGAGCATTTTTGCGACACTTGTCACAAAAATATACTGCCAGGTGAATACTACATGGGTACGGTTCACGTGGTTGGGTTAGACAAAGAAAAAGAACACATTGTTGTATTAAAAGAGCACTGTGACCCACCGTGCGACATGTACACTGGTCCGGAAGGTGATGATCTTCTGGGGGAAGAGCGAGGAGGAGTGGGAGCTCCGGAAAATGTTCGTAAAAAAGCGGCATAGTCATCACACAAAACAAGCCCTCGGAGCACATTGCTCGAGGGCTTTTGATTCATTGGAAAACCAGTAGCTTCCGGTTCCAGAGCCTTATGCTCTGACAATCCGCCTCCCTGTCGCCACTCTAGGTCCTTGGAGTCGAGGACCCGGCTAACCAATAATTCCTACTCATTGTTAGACGTTAGACTGAAGCGAAGAAAAGAACCATACTGCTTGTATTGTAACAAGCTGTGAAAAGTACGTACATGGCACGTGATTTCTGACATAGACGAAAGATAAAAACGGTGGCATAGTGTGTATATCTATGGAAATCAATCAAAACAACAAAGAATCAAATCATAAGGATCAGGCGTCTTCATCAAGTAAAGACGTGCAAGACAACAAGGTTATTGCTGCGTTGTCGTACATCTGGATTTTGAGCATTATCTTTTTGCTCGTAAAAAAAGATAGTCCATTTGTTCAATTTCACGCAAAGCAGGGAGTAGTTATTTTTGCGGGATCTTTTATTTTAAGTTTTATTCCAATAATTGGATGGTTTCTTAACATCGTTCTCTTTGTCATGGCGCTCATGGGGTTGATTGCAGCTGCGCAAGGTCAGAAAAAAGAGCTGCCAATTATTTTCCCTATTGCTGAGAAAATCAATCTGTAGCATCGCATGATTGGTGCGCGTTGGAGAGGGGTCATCTCAATATGTGTGGGAGGTACGCTGCTGCTTGCCGGAAGCGTACGTGCTGCTGCGTCGTGTACTGATCATGATAGTTGTGTTGCAGCGCTAAAAAATCTCCAGGGTCAGTATAATGAAAAGCAACAAGTAATCGCTACAAAAGAAAAAGTTGCCTCAGGGTACAAGGAAACTTTTTTAGATCTTCAGCAGGAATTTCAAGCTACGGCAAAAAAGATATCTCAAACGGAAGAAGGAATTTCTACGACCAATGACGATATTGATGAAATTACAAAGAGAATTGATGAAGATAAAGACTCCATAGCTGCGCTCCAAAAAGTTATTCATGGAGAGATTGTTGATTTGTATGAGCATTCACAATTATCTTCAGTAGAAATTTTCTTGTCTGGCAAAACTCTTTCCGAGGCACTTTCTGACGTGCAGTACATAGAAGATATCCAGAGAAGCATTCAAGAAAAGACGGAGAAAATTCAAGCAGCAAAGGCGGAGTTAGAAGACGCAAAAGCAAAGCTGATAGATAAAAAAGAATCGCTGAATATTTTGTCTGATACGCTTAATGGCAATAAAGAAGACCTCGCTGTTCAGAAGAAACAGGTAAACACACTGCTTACCGCAACGCAATCACAAATTGGTGCATACGTTGCTCAGCAGAATGCAATTAAAAAGCAAATTGCGGAAACACAAAAACGATTACAGGATTTGATTAGCGAGGCGCATTGGGGAAGCGATATTGTATCTGCTGCGCCAGAGGGCTGGACATATCGGCAACTTGATTACGGACAAACGCTCGGGAATAGTCCGTACACAGTACATGATTATGGGTGCCTGGTAACATCGATGGCGATGGTGGCGAGCTTTTATGGGCATCACGTAAACCCGGGGCAGATTGCAAATAACCCGAGATACTTTACCCGAGGAGGGTATGCGCAAACGCCTGCACTTGCAGCAGGTATTGGGCTTTCTATTCAGGAGCGATCAGGAGTTAATTGGGACACGGTAGATGCCGCTCTTGCTGCTGGGCATCCGGTTATTGTAAGTATTTATATTCCGCAGGTGGGCGCTATTAATGCTGACGGATCATCTCACTTTATCGTGTTGCAAAAGAAGCAGGGTAAGACATACCTCATGCAAGACCCGCTTGGGACAAATAGAAGTTACGGATTCCAGTATGTGCGCTCCATGTATATTTTGAACAAGGCGTAACAAATTATTCTGATATTTGATTCAAAATTCGAATAAGCCAAGGGGTAAATGGGAGGCGTTTGTGGCGGTACATCCAGAAGTATCCTAGTACGCTAAACAGGATTGACCCTACGGTGTCAGCAATAAGATCCCACATCGTATCGGAAAGTCCGTGTTGAGCAATAGGGGCCCCGGCTATTGAATCTATGGTGAACTCTACAATTTCCCAGAGAGCTCCAATTGCGATAGAGAAAGAAACTGCAAATAGCGAGATGAAGACAGGGCTTAATGTGAGCCGCATTCTTCGTTGTTTGTTGAGAATGTATATAAGGACATACCCAGTTGATCCGAGCAAAAATCCTGATTGAAAGTGGAGGAATTTATCCCAAAAGGGAAGCCGATCATAAAACCTCGCAACTTCTCCTAGAAAGAGTGTTGCAAATACAAACGCCGTGAGCGCAAGGTCGAGGGCAAAGGGGATATAAAATCGATACCGTTTTTTTAACAACGCCGGTATAAGGGTAATGAGGAGAATGAGAATTGTGCTTCCTGCAGATGCAACATCAATTCGCCATAAGAAAAATGCAGCTGCGATTCCCAAGAGTACTCGAATCCCCCAGTACAGCGATAGGGTAATGCGGTTTCTGTGAGCTTCTGATATTTGGATATCCATAGGTGTGCTCGCATTTTTATGGTACTGTGGATGTATGAACAAAATCAAAATTGAGCACCATACACTTTCAGGCAGTTTGTGGGTAGCTGCTTGGCTTTTTACCATCGGGTTTTTGAAGTTGGCTTTTTGGCAAGGAGTTGCCGCGCTGTTTATTTGGCCATTTTACCTTGGAGAGGCTCTTACGTATTTAATTCGCTGATAGCATTATGGGTATGAACATGCGAGGCTGGGGGGAGCTTCTTGGATTTATCGCAATATCTCAGTGCGCTGGGCTTGTCGGCTCGCTGTTTACGTTTTCGGCAATTCCTACATGGTATGCGACTCTTACAAAGCCAGAGCTCACACCACCTAATTGGGTGTTTGGTCCTGTTTGGACAACATTGTTCACGTTGATGGGGATCGCCGCATTCTTGGTATGGAAGAAAGGGCGTCGGCGCAAGGCTACTCGTGCAGCATTGATGGTATTTTCTGCACAGCTGATGCTCAATTCCATGTGGTCGGTTCTATTTTTTGGATTGGAGGATCCGAGCGCTGCGTTTGTTGAGATTGTTGCATTGTGGTTCACGATTGTTGTGATGATATTTTTATTTTGGAAGATTCATAAAACAGCCGCATGGCTACTTGCGCCATATATTCTGTGGGTGACATTTGCTGGGTATTTGAATTACTCAATCTTGCTGCTTAATTAGATTGCCTAGCACTCTTTGCGCGTGGGGGTATAATACGGTTATGACAAAAAATCCTATTATGAACGCCGTTGCCGCTTCGGCATATATCGGCATTTTGGTATTTGTTATGAACTATGTAACTCGGCATATACCTGAGAAGCCTGGAGTTTTTGTGCCTATTACGTTTCTCTCTTTGTTTACTCTTTCTGCGGCGGTTATGGGCTATATTTTTGTGCTGCAGCCGCTTCGTATGTACTTGGATGGCGATAAGAAGGGTGGGGTAGAATTTTTTATTCGAACACTTGGAGTTTTTGGAATTATTACGATTGTTTTGGTAACGCTTGTGTTTCTTGGGGTTGCGTCGTAAGTATTGACGATACAATAAAATACGTTTATTATATACGCGGTGTTTCGTTGTTCTTTTTTGTTGCAGTTCGTCCATAAGCGGAGGGAACTATACTATGTTGTCGGACGTCGCATTCTTTGTTCTGAAAGTGTCTGAAATGTGGACACTGGAATTACTTATTGAATACATGCACACAGAAGGGGTTCCAAAGGGTATTCTGAACTGCGATGCTGTTGGAATTGCTGCGCGAAAAGAAGGACAATGGGACGTCATTCTCTTGCGCGAGGACTTGCATGGTACGTTTTTTGACAGACGGGATTTCTCCCTCTCAAATATTTTGAGTGACAACAGGTTGCAGCAAGTTTGCCGTATTGCATTCGTAGTCTGGGA
>JBPOIM010000040.1:0-4518 GCA_052034485.1 Candidatus Anderseniibacteriota bacterium
TTGGCACAGCCGGAAAAAGTCCGCCGCGACAAGCAGGAGTTGCTGATGCGCCGCGCCCTGGCGGAAGGCGAGCGTGAAATGGAGAATCACGGCATCTCGGACACGATGGCGCTGCTGAATCCGGTGGCCACGGAGGCGCGGCTGGCATTCCGCCGCACCGGGGTGCAGGTCGGTCAGTTCAAGAAATTGCAGGACGGGCAGTTGCTGTGGAAGGCGGCGGTCGACTTGCACGGTTGCACGGTGGAAGCCGCGCGTCAGGCGGTGCTGCAACTGGTAGCAGATGCCCGCGAGGAAGGACTGACCGTGATCAAGATTGTCCACGGCAAGGGCTACAGCCAGGAAACCGCGGGGTCGTTGCTGAAAACCTGTGTCAATGGCTGGCTGCAGCAGCATCCCGCCGTGCTGGCGTTTTGCTCCGCGCCCGCCAAGGATGGCGGCACTGGCGCCGTGCTGGTGCTGCTCAAGCGCCTACCGCCGCTCGACAGTGACCGCCGCGCCTGAATACCTCGGCAAAAGTTCCGGGGATTTCACCGTTTGTACGCTTTACCCCGCCGTCGCATTACGCTACGGTGCCCTCACTCGCCTATTTGTATGAGACAAATCATGGAAAAAGCCTACGCTTCCATCATCAGCGCGGTCGGGGAGGACTTGACCCGGCCCGGTCTGGCCGATACCCCGAAACGCGCCGCCAAAGCCTTCCAGTATCTCTGCAAAGGGTATCAGGACGATCTGGACACGCTCGTCAACAACGCCATCTTTCCGTCCGATAACGACGAAATGGTGATCGTGAAGGACATCGAACTTTACTCGCTGTGCGAACATCACCTGTTGCCCTTTATCGGTAAGTGCCATGTCGCCTACCTGCCCGACGGCAAGGTGCTGGGCCTGTCCAAGTTCGCCCGTATCGTCGACATGTACGCGCGCCGCCTGCAGATCCAGGAAAACCTGACCAAGCAGATTGCGGATGCCGTGCTTCAGGTGACTGGCGCCAAGGGCGTGGCGGTGACCATCGAGGCCAAGCACATGTGCATGATGATGCGCGGGGTGGAAAAACAGAACTCGGTAATGAAGTCCTCGGTCATGCTCGGGCGCTTCCGTGATAGTTCGCAAACCCGCAACGAATACCTCAGCCTGATCGCCCACTAAGCCCCCTGGATCAGGCCTGTACAATTTTCAGGCCTGACCTTGCATAAGCCGCGCCAATGCCGGATAGTCTGCGGTACATCGCTATCCGCTCCCTCACAATTATAAAAAGATGAATAGCCAGAACATGCTGGACGCGTTGATGAACAACACCAACCGGATGATTTACTTCAAGGATCTTGAAGGACGCTATACCTTTGTCAATCGCGAGTGGTTGGCCGCGACCGGCCTGAGCGAGCATCATACCCTCGGCCGCAGCGACCATGAGCTGTTTGGCCCGGACTGGGCCGGTATCTTCCGCCGCAACGACCTGGAAGTCAGCCGCACCCGGCAACCGCTGGACTTTGAAGAACAGGTGACCCTGCCTGACGGCCGCGTCGTAATCAGCCACTCCATCAAATTCCCGGTGTACGACAACCAGGGCCGGCTCAGCGGCACCGGCAGCATTTCCAGCGACATCACCGGGCGCAAGCAACTGGAAGAGTCGCTGTTGCGCTCCAACCAGACCAAGGACAAGTTCTTTTCGATCATCGCGCATGACCTGAAGAACCCGCTCAACGGGCTACTCGGCCTGACCGACCTGATGCTGGATGAAATCAACCTCGCCGATCCGCGACAGATCGAGCGGGAAATCCGGCTGATCAATCAGACGACGAAGGTGCTGCACAGCCTGCTGGACAACCTGCTGACCTGGGCGCGCTCACAGACCGGCCTGCTGGAATACTGTCCCCGTTACCTGCCGCTGTCCTCGCTGGTGAACGAGTGCGTGGAACTGGTGCGCCCGGCCCTGCTGGCCAAGCGACTGACATTGCACGCCGACATTGCGCCCGACCTCAAGGCAATGATCGATCCGCAAATGACTTCGACCATCCTGCGTAACCTGCTGGTCAATGCCATCAAATACAGCCATTCCGGCAACGATATCCGGATCACCGCCTTGACATGCGACAACTGGATGGTGCTGGAAATCGCCGATCAGGGCGTCGGGATTGCGCCGGGCCGCCTGCCCCGGCTGTTCCAGCTGGAGAGCAAGTCCTCCACCCAGGGCACGGACGGCGAGATGGGCAGCGGGCTGGGCCTGTTGCTGTGCAAGGACTTTGCCGAGCGTCAGCAGGGCCGGATAGAAGTCGAAAGCGAATTGGGCAAGGGAACGGTGATGCGTGTCCGTCTGCCCCGTCAGGACAGCAACGGGCAGCCCGTCAAGATCCAGGCCTGAACGCATCTCCGTGCCAGGGGGCCGGGACAGACGGCTGACGCCATCCCTCCCCGGCACGGGGAATGACTAGAGTTTTTGCAAGCTAAAACCCAGACCTTCCAGCACCGCCGCTTGCGCGTGGGGAGCCACCACGCCCAGCGACATCACGTCGGGACGCAAATACGTCACCGCTACCCGTTGCAGGTCGGCAATGCTGACCGCCAGCAACGCCGCCCTCATCTTGCGACGCTGAGCGGGTGTGCGGCCGTAAAGGGCGTTATGGAAGGCGCTGCGGGCTTCACCGGCGGGCGACAACGGCTTGTCGAGCGCGGCCCCCAGCCACAGCAGCGGCGCCAGCGGCAGGCGCTCGGCCGCGAGCCGGCCGGCGCCGACGCGGACCAGCACCGGCCCGTGACGACCGGTCTCGCTCGGGTCGAGGCCCGTCAGCGAACCCAGGTAGAACGGCGCGCCGTCGACGGTCGGCGCGTCGGGCCGGTGCACATGGCCCAGGAACCAGGCGGCGTAGCCGGTGGCGGCCAGTTCGTCGCGCATGACGGGGGCGTAGCGGCTGCCGGGGACGTCCAGGTCCGCGTGCAGCAGGCCCAGCGTGGCCAGTCCGGGGGCGGGCGGGGGCGGCGGCACGGCCAGGGGGCTGGCTTCCCAGCGCGGCGCCGGGAACGACCAGCCGACCAGGCGGACCGCGGCCCGCCCGGACGGCGCCAGGTCGAAGGTCCCCCAGGTGCCGCCCTCGCCCAGCAGCACCAGCGCGCCGCGCCGCGCCAGGTCCGGCAGCACGTGCGTGTCATGGTTGCCGGCCACGGCCACCACCGGGATGCGCGCCTGCGCCAGCAGTTCCAGGCCGACGGCCAGCTCGTGCGCGCCCTCGAAGAGGTCGTTGGCGCCGTGCAGGACGTCCCCGGCCAGGGCCACCGCATCGACGCCCAGCTCGACGGCGACCTGCGCGGTCCTGCGCCAGGCAGCGCCGGGGCCCAGCTCGGCGGGCGACGGCAGGCGTCCTCCCGCGTCGATGGGCACACGCGACGGCAGGCGACCGAGGTGCATGTCGCCCACGAAGAGGATGGTGGTGTCAGTGGCGGCCATGGGCACCCGCCGGGCGTGACGCGGGCGCGCCGGCAACACGGCGCGCCAACCCGGAAGGCGCAGTATGCGGCGACCGAAGCGGGCTGGCAAGCCCGCCCGGCGCGTCTAGTCCAGGAGCTGGAGGATCTGCAGCGACGACTCGAGTTCCTCGCGGATCCGGTCGTGCAGGTCCGTCGTCTGGGACTCGGTCAGGCCCAGCACCTTGAGGGCTGCCGACGAGCAGGTCGCCGGCGGGTAGGCCCCCGGCGCGCCCAGGCGCATCTGGTAGGCGACGTAGTCGGCCACGTGCACCAGCGCGGCGACCTGCGGCACCGTGCCGGCCTTCTCGGGCTCGTGGTGGTAGTGGATCGCGTCGACCACCGTCGAGGGGAAGTCCCAGGCGCGGAACACGGCCTTGCCGATCGTCGCGTGGTTGACCTGGAACAGCAGCTGCTCGCCGCCGTACCAGGTCAGGTGCTGCTCCTGCGCCGCGCGACAGAGGTCGACGAAGTCGTCGGCGAAATAGCGCTTCTCGATCAGCTTGCCCACGTCGTGCAGCAGTCCCACCACGAAGGCCTCTTCCTGCTGGGCCAGCTTGGCCTTCTCGGCCAGCACCTTGCAGGTGGTGGCCACGGCGATCGAGTGGACCCAGAAGTCCTTCATGTCGATGCCGCAACTCTCGCCCTCGTCCTTGAAGTAGTCGAAGACGCTGATCGCCAGCGCGGCGCTGCGCACGGCGCGGAAGCCGAGGATCACGACGGCGCGGCTGATCGTGTTGATCTGCTTGCTGTAGCCGTAGAAGGCGGAGTTGACCAGGTGCAGGATCTTCGTCGAGAGGGCCTGGTCCTGCGCGATCAGGTCGGAGACCTGGGGCACCGAGTAGTCGGGGTCCTGCATCATCTGGAACAGCTGCTGGTAGATCACCGGCAGCGTGGGGATGTCCTTGACCATGCCCGCCAGCTCGCGCGGGTGGACATCCATGAGCGACTTGTTCAGGAACACCGCCAACTCGGACACTCCCGTGTCGGTGTGGGTCCAATCCCCCGGTCGGACGGGGTATCGACAGGCGCCCGAGGGGGTTGAGACAAAATGCGCAGCTC
>JBPOIM010000016.1:0-4328 GCA_052034485.1 Candidatus Anderseniibacteriota bacterium
GCGCTTGCTGCGCCAGCTTTCGGGTGGACTTTTCCGTCTGCGAACTCGACAGCATGGGCGGGCGCGTGCCCGATGGCCTGGCCGACGCAATCAGCGGCAACACCGCCCGCATGCGCGGCACCGACTATGTGCCCATCCGCTGCGCGGCGCTTACGGGCACGGTTGGGGGCCGCGTGGGCTGCGGCATCTACGAATGGCGCCCCTCCCCCTGCCGCGAATTCGCCGAGGGCAGCGACGCCTGCGATCGCGCGCGGGCGCGCCACGGACTGCCCAGGCTAGCAGATTCTTGAGTCTTCGTGGCTGCAAGCCGATATAGTGCTCTGAAGGACTTCATCACCATGGCCAAGAAAAACCCCAACGACGAACCCAAAACCTGGGTCACCGCGCTCAAGCTTATCCTCGGCCTGGTGGTCATCGTGGGCGGTGTCGGGTTGGGCTTGTGGCTCGCCAAAGACCTCGACACTGGCGGCCCCAAGCCACCAGGGGCCGATTCCTGGGGCATTTCGCACGACTCGCCGGTGCGCATGAAGCGCTAGGGTTTACGCGCTTTACTTTGATCGACTTGTTGAAACAATTGGCGCATTGCGTTGCGCGATGGTTTCCATGGACCCTGTTTCATACCAATGTGTGGATTTGCCGGATTCTTGTCTTTTGAACCTGCTCGAATGGACGTCGACGAGCGGCGTCAAGTCCTGCAGGACATGGGTCGCGTGCTTTCCCGGCGTGGACCGGACGACGAACAAATCTATGACGACGGGTGCATTAGCCTAGTTTTTCGTCGGCTGTCTGTGGTTGGCCACGCAGCAGGCAAGCAACCGCTCATGAGTCCCGATGGCCAACATGTGCTGGTCTGCAATGGGGAAGTGTTCAACCATGTGGAGCTGCGCAGGCATTTGTCTGCCCATCACCCATTTGCCACAAGCTCCGACTGTGAGGTCTTGCTGCACGGCATGGGTTTGACAGGACCGGCCTATTTGCAGCGTGTGCAAGGGATGTTCGCCCTCGCCTTCTGGGATCGTGCCAGTAAGCAATTGGTATTGGCACGCGATCCGCTGGGAATCAAGCCGCTCTACTATGCGCTGATCCCTGGCGGAGTCTTGTTTGGTTCTGAACTCAAGGCGCTCTTGGTTCATCCGCAATGCCCGCGTACCGTGGATTTATCGGCCTATGGCGCCTCTTGGATGACACCACAACCCACCCCAAGCTTCGTGCGTGGCGTGCACCAACTCGGTGGTGGGCAGTTTTTGGTCTACCGACCCACTGGCGGGGCAGACGTTCAACCGTATTGGAGCCTTGCCAGTCACCTGGGAACGGCCCCCTTTGGAACCGACGCCCAGGCCTACGAGGAACAACTGCGAACCCTGTTGCTAGACGCAGTCCGTCAGCAAATCATCGGCCCGCAAATGGGATTGCACTTGAGCGGTGGAACGGATTCCACCCTGATCGCGGCCTGTGCTGCCCGCGAAGGACGTTCGTTGCCCTGCTTTACGTTTGTGGAACGCACCACGCTGCTGTGCGGTGATGTCACGGCGGCCCGTCAAGCAGCGAGCGCACTGGGGCACAGCTGGTATCCCGTGCATTTTGACTACCGCAACCTCTGGGATCGATTGGAGTTCGATCTTGCCGCAATGGAACGGCTGGTCTGGATGATGGACTCACCTCAGTTTGACCTGGAGTGGCTACTGAAGTGGGCACTGACCGCCGCAGCCAAAGACCGTGTCCCTGATCTGAAGGTCCTGCTTCTGGGCCAGGGTGCCGATGAGTTCGCTGGTGGGTATTCCAAACGCATCGACTCGCCGTTTGCCAACTGGGATCAGTACCTCCAAATCGAAGTCCAACCCACCTTGGACGAATATCCCGCACCAACTGGGAAAGACGACGTAAACAGCATCGGCCTCTACCATCGCTACATGCTGCTGTTTGGGCATCAACTGCAAGCGTTCAACCTCTGGCACGAGGACCGAACCAGTTCTTGCCACGGTGTGGAAGCCCGTGTCCCGTTTCTCGACCACCGAATCGTGGAAGTCTTGGCATCGGTGCCGGCAAGTTTGCATGCAGGCCTGTTTTGGAACAAACGCATCTACCGCGATTTGCTGCAGGACATGTTTCCCGAGTTTGATTCCCAGCGCGTCAAGACAGGTTTTCATGTCACCAACGATACGCGCTCTATTCAACTGCTGACACACGATCTTGCGCAGCGACTTGCGCCCGCGTTCCTTCGCGGCTATGTCATGCAAGAAGACTTTCCGCTAGATCGTGCAACGGTGCAAAACAGCATTGAGTCGGTGCTGCAACGCAGGCCCGGTTTTTTCATCGAAAGCATTCGCCTGCTGCAGCACATGTGCACGGCGATCTTCGTGCGCAATCTGCAGCCCGGCGCGCACGCGAGTTTTGCCGATTGCAACAGCCAACCCCCCAACTGCCTGGATTTGGTAACCAATAGCAAGTGGAGTGGCCTTGCAGAGGAATACGCCAAGCATCCGATCATTCCGGTATCGTGGCATACGGATGATCGAATAGCCGTGCGCCACGATGCCAACGTACGCTACGGTTTATCGACCGATGAGGGGCGTTGGACACTCACCATGCACGATGCCAACGGAGAATCCATGACGCTCAGCGGCGGTGGAAGCTGGTTTTCCGACTTTTGGCGACGCCTCTCGGGCTGTTCCGGACAAAGCATGCGTTTGGGCTTTCTCGTTGCAACACTGGACATCACTCTGGACGAATTCACTGAGGTTCTCAGTGTGTTGCACCAATGTGGATTCATTCAACGCCAGCAAGCAAGTGACCCTCAGCAGTCACAGTCACCCCAAGCACGTGTCATTCGCTTCATCAACCAACTGGTTCGGGGTTAAAACGCTGCATCTGCAAACGCAGCAAGATAAGGCATCGGTCGCTACAGCTACTTCGGCCCACCCCGGTACAGCCAGGGCACATCCAGCAGGCGTTCGCCCAGCAGCGTCATGGCCATGTCGCGGCCCCAGCGTTTGGCGCCGGTGGCATGGAAAATCTCGCCGTTGCGTTGCGAACGCGCCTGCACTTGCGCGTTGCGCCGCCAGCGCGCCTTGGCGTAGCGTTGCAGGCGCTGCCCCATGGGCACTTCGGCCGGCAGCTTGAGCACCATCTCCAGGTACGCCGCATCTTCCAGCGCCATACCGGCGCCTTGCGCCATGTAGGGCCGCATCGGATGGGCGGCGTCGCCTACCAGGGCAATGCGGCCTTGCGCGTGCTGGGTTGCGGCGATCATGGGCGGGCGGTCGCACAGCGCCCACAGTTTCCAGTCTGGCACCGCGCTAACCAAGTCTTGTAGCCGGTTGCAGGTGATTCCCATGGCACGCTGCAGTTCAGCCCCCACCGCATCATGGTTCCAATCCTGAACATCGCCTTGGACCTGCCCTTCTACTATGGCCACCACGTTGAGCCAGTGCCCTTTGCGCACCGGGTAATGCACCAAGTGCAGCTTTTCGCCCAACCATACGGTCACCTGGCGCGAACGCAGATACGCGGGCAAGTCGTGCTGTGAAACGATTCCACGGTAGGCCAGATGGCCCGTCACACGGGGCTCCTCGTCTTTCAACATCAACTGGCGCACAGTGCTCCAAATGCCATCCGCCCCTATCAATGCACTGCATTGCCAAGTGGTGCCCTCCAGGCTGGAAATCTGAATGCCGTGCTCGGAATCGACATACGAGCCCAGCCATTGCCCCATATGGAACTTAGCGTCGGAGTTGCGCTGTACTGCTTCGTGCAAGAGCTTGTGCAGATCGGCGCGGTGTATGGTGGCGTACGGAGCCCCATAGCGGGAACGGGCTCGCTCCCCCAATCGCAAGACCCCGAGCTCCTTGCCATCAACGGCATTGCGCACACGCAGCATTTCTGGAAACGCCGCAATTCGGTTCAGATCGGCTTCCATGCCCCAGTCGTGCAGAATGCGAACCACGTTGGGCCCGAGTTGAATACCCGCGCCCACCTCGCGGAACTCGCGCGTGCGCTCCAGGATCTGCACCGGCCAACCGGATCGCGAGCAAGCCAAGGCTGCCGCCATGCCGCCGATACCACCACCAACGATCAGTATCTGTTTTTCCATTTCGGCGTATTTTCCGGCAAAAACCGCTTGCACAAGCAAGGGCATGGTCTCTACAGGACAATACAGCCCATGGCTCTCAAATCCCCTGAACTCCTGCTCCCGGCCGGTTCCCTCGACAAAATGCGCGCCGCCTACGACTTTGGCGCCGACGCCATCTATGCCGGTCAACCCCGCTACAGCCTGCGTGCCCGCAACAACGAATTCAAGCTGGAGCAAATTGCCATCGGCATTGCCGAAG
>JBPOIM010000019.1:0-18904 GCA_052034485.1 Candidatus Anderseniibacteriota bacterium
GAGCTTGTCTTCACCGGCGTCTATTTCATCTTGGGTTAAATGTCCAACGTCCGTGATGTTGGTAACATCGTTTACGGCGTACCCAAATAGTTCCAGAGTGCGGTTGAGTGTATCGGCAACTAAAAACCGTCGCATGTTTCCAATATGCTGGCGCTTGTATACGGTAGGTCCGCAATTATAGATAGTTACAAGATTGGTTCCGGAGACAGGAGTAAGCTGCTCGAGGGTTCTAGATTTTGAGTTGTACAGGTGTAGTGGCTCCATGATGTATGTATCATACGAGCGGATGGACACACATTCAAATGTATCTATATTCCTCTATGGTATGATGTGTACATGGACAGCTCGATATTCCTTCAATTGAGCACGTTGTTGTTTATCGTTGTTGCAATTGCATTTGTTGTGCGACTGCTTCGCCAACCACTGATTGTTGCGTACATTATTGCTGGTATTACTGCAGGGCCGATGTTCTTCAATATTTTGCAGAACCAAAAAAGTATGTATGACTTGTTTGCGCAGTTTGGGGTTGTGCTGCTGCTGTTTATTATTGGACTCAATTTAAACTTTCGAAAACTCAAGAGCATTGGAAAAATATCTTCTATTGTTGGTGTAGGCCAGGTGTTATTTACCGCTGGGGTTGGCATGCTGATTTTGTTCGCATTGGGTATGCCGGTACTTCCATCGTTGTATCTTGCGGTTGCAATGACGTTTTCCAGTTCGATTATTATCATCAAGTTCTTAAGTGATAAAAAAGATACCGAAACAACATACGGTAAATACACTATTGGGTTAATGCTGGTGCAAGACGTAATCGCACTTTCCATTATGGTTGGTATTGGGCTCGTGCAAACGGGAAGCGTAACAGCGTTTTCGATAGGGCTTTTGATGCTAAAAGGGTTTCTCGCTGTTGGAATTATTATATTTGCCGCAGCATATATATTGCCTCGAGTATTGCACCATATTGCAGCGTCGGCAGAGTTTTTGTTTAGTTTTACAATTGCCTGGTGTTTCGGGGTGGCGAGCTTGTTGTCTGCGCTTGGTTTTTCGTTGGAGATTGGTGCTATTGCCGCCGGGATATCGCTTTCTTCGTCTCCGTATCAGCTTGAAATAGGAAGCCGCATTCGGCCACTGCGAGATTTCTTCCTCGTACTGTTCTTTATCGTTCTTGGGAGTGAAATGCACCTTGAGGCGCTTGCGTCGGTATGGAAGCCGGGGATTATTTTGGCGGTGTTTATATTGCTTGGGAATCCGTTTATTTTGTATTTCTTATTCCGTGCGCTCAAGTTTACTCGCAGAAATAGCTTTTTATCTGGGCTCACCGCAGCACAGGTAAGCGAGTTTGGATTTGTTATTCTCTTTATTGGTAGGCAAACAGGACATATTACCGGAAACGAAATTCCGATTTTTACATTTGTAGCATTGGTCACAATTTGCGCATCTTCGTATGCAATTTTGTACAATGACCAGGTATATCGATTTTTCCTTCCAGTGTTTCAGTTATTCGGTCCTGATAAGCATCGCCAGCGAGAACGAGCGAAAGCTGCGTATGATGTATGGGTGGTAGGGTATCACCGAATTGGAAAGAAGGTGTGCGAGGCATTAACAAAGAAAGACATTGATTTTGCAGTGATTGATTTTGATCCTGAAATTATTCGTGACCTTCGGAAGAAGAAAATCCCTGGATACTTTGGCGACGTTGCAGATGTAGAGTTTTTGTCTGACGTATCTATTGCGGGTGCTCGGCTTGTGATTATGACAATCCCAACGCTTGATGATGAATTGAATTTGTTGGCACACGTACGAGCGCTCAATCCTGATATGCTGGTGGTCGCAAATGCTGCGTATCCTGCAGAGGCACAGCAGCTATATGATGCAGGCGCAGATTACGTGATGATGCCACATGCGCTGGGTGGGCAATGGATTGCCGATGTATTAAAAAGGAAGGTAACGCACAAAACGCTCGAGCATTTGCGAGAAGCTCAAGAGCTCGCCACATAACGGGGTATACTTATATAGGTATGAATCGAATTTCTATTATTACGCTTCCAGTATTTGTAGTTGGGGCGCTTGCACTGGGCGGGTGCACTCGGAGCGATGTTGCAACGAACCCTCCTGGAGGAACATATCTTTCAACGAGTGCGGGGGCGAGTTTTGAACAATCTGTTGCGGGGCATGGAGAAGGGAAGGATATTGCATCGTTTGATCTTGGTAAAATCCATCGGTCACTACGTGATCCTAATACCATTTTTATGGCAGCAGGAGAAGATGGTATGGTGATTTCGAAAGATGACGGAGCCACGTGGAGTGTTATTTCTACCTCACTTGCCGGGACAGTAGACGTTGCTCTGCTCAACAGTGGCGTACTGGTTGCCACGGGAGTAGATGCGGACGGGCAAGGTGTAGTGGTGCGGAGTTTAGATGAAGGGAAAAGTTGGCAAAATGTATTTACGCTTCCGCTCGCACAGCAGCCAAAGCGTCTTCAGATATTAGGATCGAGTCAAGCTATAAACCCAGTTATTACTGCCATGGAAGTGGACCCTTCGGACGGGGATAGTCTGTGGGCTGGTACAAACGAAGGGACAATATTTGTTGCTACCCAAGCTGCGAAAGTGTGGCAAAAAAATACAGAGCTGAATAGCTCGACGGTATTGGTTACGGGCAACAGGGCGGGCGTAGGGGTTGTGAGTTTAGAAGTGCCCTCTCGCCGATCGGGCGAAGTGGTTGTTGTAACGCGTGACAAAAGATTGTTTTGGATAAAGGGAGGATCTGCTACTGCAATTGTTGTTCCGGAGAGTTCGTCATCTCTTGCGTTTGGTGGAGTGACGGGGAATAGAAACGTGATTGATGTTGCGCTTGTGCCTGGGTTTCCTGATGCGTTGATAATTGGAACGGATACGGGGGCAGTGGTAACGCGCGATGGCGGGAAAACATTTTTAGAAATGCAGTTGCCACTTGATGCGAGTAAGCGAATTGGAGGTATGGCGGTTGCGATTAGTCCTACGAATGTAAGCCGTTTTGTAATCGCGATAGGCGGAATTGTGTATCGGTCTGAAGATGCCGGGGCTTCGTGGCAGACAACGGGCGTAGGTCCGGTAGGCTTTGCTGTTACGGACATTTCGATAAACCCGAAAAATGCTGCCCGAGTACTCGCGGTGCTCAAGGCGACACAATCATAAAATACTATTGACACTAGCACTCGGTAGGTTAGAGTGCTAATATAGTCTTTGAATATGGATTATCGTCACGCACATATCCTTAAGGGTTTAGTTGAAGAATATATCGCAACTGGGCACCCGGTTGGGTCCGAGCGCTTACTGGAAGTACTGGGCGTTTCCGTGAGCTCTGCCACCGTGCGTAATATGCTCCGCATATTAGAAGAAGAGGGGTATGTGGTGCAGCCGCATACGTCTGCGGGAAGAATTCCAACCGATTTAGGGTACCGATACTATGTAGATAATTTAAGCTTCCGAGAGCCAACAGAAAAGCGGGTTCAGGCATTGCGAGATGTCTATCGGGAGTATCAGGAAGAATACGATCGTCCGGCACGTGCGGCTGCAAAAATGCTTGCACAGCTTGGTCATGCAATGGCGGTTGGTGGGTGGCTTGACTCAAAAGAAATTCAGGGCGCCGGCATGTCGCAAATATTTGAAGGTGAGGAAGAAGAGGCTACAGAAGCAGCTCGCGAAATTTCTGTATTGTTCGATAACATTGAGCGATACATTGACCAGTTTGCAGACAAGAGCTCGCTGCAAGCACAGGTATATATTGGAAATGAAAATCCGGCATTTCGCTCGTATCATACGAGCATTATTGCAAAAACAATGCGTCTCCCAAGCGGAGAGGTTGCGTTGTTATTGCTTGCTGGACCAAAGCGTATGCCATACAAGCGCAACGTAGCGTTGCTCAATGCTATGGCTTCTATTATTGAAAACAATGACCTATGAAACATGAAGAAGAACCAAAAAAAGAAGCCCCGAAAAAACAAGAGAGTCGGGAGCAAGAATATTTAGATGGGTGGAAGCGCGCCAGAGCAGATTTGGAAAATTTGCAAAAGCGCATGGGGGACATGAGGATCCAGGAACAACAAACACTCAAACGTTCGGTAGCAGAATCCCTCATCGTGTTGGCGGATAACTTTAAGGCCCTCACCGCCCACGCGCCAGACTCTCAAGACCCTTGGGTTGCAGGGGTGCTCCACGTAGCCCGGCAATTTGATCAAACCCTTTCCGACTTCGGAATCGAAACAATAGAAGCAGTCGGAGTGGCATTTGACCCAACTATCCACGAAGCAGTGGAGGAGACAACCGGCGAAGGGGAGTCGGGCACCGTAACGGAAATCGTGCAGGCTGGATACAAGATAGGAGATACAACAGTCCGGCCAGCAAAAGTAAAAGTATTAGCATAACCATTTACCATTTATCTATAAGAATTATCACAATCATATGAGCAAAATATTAGGAATCGACTTAGGTACAACAAACTCCGCCATGGCGGTGATGGAGGGAAGTCAGCCTTCTATTATCGAAAATAGCGAAGGAAATAGAACAACGCCTTCTGTTGTTGCAATGAGCAAAACAGGAGAACGGTTAGTAGGAACCCTGGCAAAGCGCCAAGCGGTTGTAAACCCGGCGCAAACTATTTTTTCCGCAAAGCGATTAATTGGTCGTAACTTTGACGATAGCGCAACGCAAAAAGAAAAAGATTTACTCCCATACGAAATTCGAAAAGGCTCAGATGGTGGAGTAGAGATCAAGTTTGGTGACAAGTGGGTGCGCCCAGCAGAAATTTCTGCAATGGTGCTCCAGAAGTTGAAGGCAGATGCGGAAGCAAAGCTCGGAACAACAATTACCGACGCCGTTATTACGGTGCCCGCATACTTCGATGACTCTCAGCGTAAGGCAACAAAAGATGCCGGAACAATTGCCGGACTGAACGTAAAGCGTATCATCAACGAACCAACCGCTGCCGCACTCGCATACGGACTCGACAAAAAGAAAGATGAAAAGATTATCGTGTTCGATTTGGGTGGAGGAACATTTGACGTGTCTATTCTTGAGGTAGGAGAAGATACCATTGAAGTAATTGGAACACACGGCGATACGCACTTGGGAGGAGACGACTTCGACCAGCGCATTATTGAATGGATTGTGAAGGAATTTAAATCAACAGATGGCATAGACTTGTCGAAAGACACCATGGCGCTTCAGCGATTAAAAGAATCTGCAGAACGCGCAAAGCATGAACTTTCAAGCTCTACAACAACAGAAATAAATCAGCCATTTATTACCACTGGCCCAGAAGGTCCAAAGCACTTAGTGCTTACATTAACTCGCGCAAAGTTGGAAGAAATTGTTGGAGACTTAATTGAGCGAGCAATGTCCGTAACTCGTGAGGCGTTAAGCGAGGCAAAGCTTTCTGTGTCTGACATTAATGAAGTAGTGCTCGTAGGAGGGCAGACTCGCATGCCTCGTATTTATGAAGAGGTAGAAAAGTTGTTTGGTAAGCAGCCACACAAGGGTATTAACCCTGATGAGGTGGTAGCAGCGGGAGCTGCAATTCAAGGAGGAATATTAGCAGGAGACGTAAAAGATATTCTGTTGCTCGACGTAACTCCACTTACACTTGGACTAGAAACACTCGGTGGCGTACGCACTCCGCTTATTGAAAAGAACACCACAATCCCTACGAAGAAATCTCAAGTGTTCTCAACTGCCGCAGATAATCAAACATCTGTTGAAATTCACGTACTCCAAGGAGAACGAGAAATGGCACAAGACAACAAATCGCTCGGAAGGTTTATCTTGGACGGTATTCCACCAGCTCCTCGTGGGGTTCCTCAGGTAGAAGTAACGTTCGATATTGATGCCAACGGAATTTTAAATGTGTCCGCAAAAGACAAAGCGTCCGGAAAAGAGCAGCACATTCGTATCGAGGGAACATCTGGAATTCCGAAAGAAGAGATTGAACGCATGCAGGCAGAAGCGCAGAAGTTTGCCGAAGAGGACAAGAAAAAGAAAGAAGCAATTGAAGTAAAAAATACCGGAGAACAAGCGGTATACATGACAGAAAAAGCGCTCAAAGAAGCAGGTGATAAAGTAAACGCAGATACGAAGAAAGCTGTTGAAGAAAAAGTAGCAGCACTGAAAACTGCGCTTGGTGGAGAAGACACAGAAGCAATGAAAAAGGCGACCGATGAGCTGCTTGCCGAATCTCAAAAGATTGGTCAGCAAATGTATCAGCAAAACCAGGATGCCGCTTCTGGACAGCCAGCTTCGGAAACTCCATCTGAGGGGGAAGTAGTAGATGCAAAGCCCGAAGAACCTGTAAAATAAAAGGTATTGTGACGGCAATACACAAGAAAGAACTCGCACTCGTTGGATTTGCGGCAATATACACCATTGTATTCTTTGGTGTTGCCGCATCCTTCTTCCGAGGACAGCAGGAGTGGTCTATTCAAATGGGCTCTGTTCTTGGTATTGCCGGCATCCTTTGGGCTGCAATTATGGCACTGACTAGTGGGTTGGTTGGCATGACAAAAGGAATGCTGCCATTGCTTACCTGTATACCCGCTGCTGCACTTGTGATATTTGGAGGGTTTAGTATTGGGGCGTGGATAGGCGCAGCTATTTTGCTGATTCTTACCACGACCGCGCAGCGTACTATTGCGCAAGAAATAGAGGGGCATATAAAAATTCGGATTATGACAGTGTTTTCACTCGGAGTACGAATGCTGCTTTTTGGAGTACTGCTTTCATTTATTGTGCTTGCGGTACCCGCAGTGCAGCGCGCAGTAACAAGTGGGAATGTAGCAATCCCAGAAGCGTATTTGGTACAAGTTGCAAACGTGTTTTCGCCGATACTAGAAAATACGCTCCCAATATATTCAAAAGATAAAACAGTAGATGAAATGTTTATCGAACAGCATCAAAATGTAGCTGCTGCTCGTGAAGAGTTGGCGGGGCAACTGAATATTCGTGTAACTGGAACGGAAACTGGGCCAGTCCTCATTGCTCGTGCAGCAAATGAATACATCAAGCGCAATGCGCAAGGCGATGGGCTCATTGTAACGGGCATCGTGGTTGCTGTTGCGCTCATTGCGGTGCGTACTTTTGTGCCAATTGCCGCAGCAGTTGCGCTTCCGTGCATTGCTTTGCTATTTTGGATATTGAAAAAGGCAGGAGTCGTAAAGCTTATTGAGAGGGAAGTACCTGTTGAATTTGTAGAATTATAACATTTCGCATATGGCAGAAGACTATTACAAAACGCTTGGAGTTTCTCGTACGGCAACGCCAGAAGAAATTAAAAAAGCATATCGAAAGTTGGCGCATAAACATCATCCCGATAAAGCGGGGGGTAATGAAGAAGAGTTTAAGAAAATAAGCGCCGCATACGAAGTCTTAAGCGACAAACAAAAACGAGCACAATACGACCAATTCGGATCTGCATTCGATGGGTCTGCTGGCAGCGGTAGTGGTCCGTTTGGCGGTGGATTTTCTCAAGGTGGTTTTACCATCAACATGGACGACTTAGGTGGCGTTGGTGATATTTTTGAAACATTTTTTGGTGGAGGCATGGGTGGAAGCAGGCGACGCGCACGTGCTCGTGGCGCAGATGTAGAAGTGGATATAGAAATATCGTTTCGAGAATCTGCGGTCGGTATTACAAAGCATATAGAAAGTCGTATATTTCAAACGTGTTCCAAATGCAATGGGAACGGCGCAGAGCCAGGAACACCGATTGAAACGTGCGCAACATGTAGTGGACAAGGAACAATAACCCGCACGCACCAAACTCCGCTCGGAGCATTTGCGCAGCGTACGGTGTGTCCAGATTGTCAGGGTGAAGGGAAGAAGGCGAAAACTCCATGTACAACATGTAAGGGTGAAGGGCGAGAAAAAGTTCAGCGCACACTTTCGGTTACAATTCCCGCAGGTATTGCAGATGGGCAGTCTATTCGACTTGCTGGGAAAGGGGAAGCAGCTCCAAAGGGCGGCGATGCTGGAGACTTGTATGTACATATCCACGTAAAGAAGGATAGGGTGCTTGCTCGTGTACAAGACGACGTACGCTCCGCAGTCGCTATTTCATTTGTGGATGCGGCGCTTGGTACAACGCATGAAATTACAACGCTTGCCGGGAAAAAGAAAATCAACATTCCAGCGGGCACGCAGCCGAACGCAGAAATTAAACTTCCTGGTGAAGGGTTTCCAAGTCTGCGTGGGTCGCGAAAGGGTGACCATATAGTGCGGGTGCAGGTAGAAATTCCAAAGAAGCTTTCCAAAAAGCAAAAAGAGTTATTACAAGAATTTCAGAAGACTCCAAAGAAGGGAATGTTTTTCTAGCCTGGTAGGATGGTCGAAAATATGGTATCATAGAAGAAAGCAATAGCTTTTTAATCTTTTCAATGCTATACGCATCTCACCTATGAATAAAAAAGCTCTTATTGGAGGAGTTCTAGCAGGAATGCTAGCACTCGGAGCTACCGCAGTTGCCATTGCGGGAAGCAGTAATTATCGGTTCCTCGTTCGAGGAAACGTAACAGCAGTAGACCGTTCTGCAAAAACCGTAACGGTATACACAACGCACGCATCACCGCTTGCAACAGATGACCTCGCAGGTAATGTAGTCGAATTTAACGCTACGTCCGCAAAGGTATACCGATGGGTAAACGGGAAGAAGACCCGAGCCACCCTCGGTGGAGTTCCTGTTGGGTATGAAGTAGTCATGGAAGGCGCAAAGAATAAAAACGGACACTTTGAGGTAACGAAGATTACCGTAAACGACAACGCCTTTTCAGTAGTTGGTTTATTGCGAGACATTGATACGGCAAACAAAACAATGAAGGTTGAAGTGTCGTACTCAAGCTACAAGTCATCAACATTCCTGAAGAAGAACGTAATTTTCCACTACGGTGGCAACACAAAGTTCTATACTCGATCAGGATCTGAGAAGAACCAGGACGAAATTTCCGCAGGCGACCAGCGGGTAAAGATTACCGGTACGGTAACCAATGGAACCAAGTGGGAAGCACTCAAGGTATACGACGACTACGCAAAAGCGAAATAAGGATTTATATAGAGTAAGTAAAATACCCCGCCAAGGCGGGGTATTTGTATGTAGGGGGTGCACCCAGAGGGACTCGAACCCCCAACCGTTGGCTTAAAAGGCCACTGCTCTACCATTGAGCTATGAGTGCAATGAAGTTAAGTATCAAGAAAAATGCTCATTTTTGCAACTCTTGGGGAAATGTCAGGGGTTATTGACAGATAGGGAAAGGGCATATACAATAATTGAGTGCCAATTTGGCACTTTGCAGATTTTACAATACATTTCTCGTCGGCTTAATTTGGAATGGGCTGACATATTCACTGTCTTGTTTGTGCATGGAGAGTTTTTGTAAATGACCGTGACGACGCTTGAAGAAGAAGGAACGCAAGCCGTTCAGGACTCAAAACCGCAAAATCGGGAAGCAGAAGAAAGGAAACGCTTCCCAGGAGACGAAACCACTCCTCAGACGATTTCATCAGCGCTTGGAATGACTCGTGAGGAGTCCAGGCTATGGAACCTCTATCTGCGTGGGCCGGACCCGTACAATTTGCTCGTGGACCATCGAACGCATACGACCATCATGCCCGGGCAGCGGAATATGGTCTTGGCTCGAATTCAGAGTCGGGGAAGCTTCCGCTTCTTCCGAACAAGGGAGCCGATTATTTCAGGAACGGCGCATCTGATTGAGTTTCTGTGCGATATCCCCAGTGGGGATGTGGAGCAGAAAAAAGTTTGGAAACGCCAACTCCTGGAATTCATTCAGACCGGAAAATTCACTCCGGACCGGACGTTCGAGCAAGGGTTTGATACCGGCATTGATTTGGATGGGCTCCCTCGCGGTGGTAAGGTCAACGGAAAAGCAGGCCAAGGTTCCAGAACCGTGATGAGACAAAACGGCAAGCCTCTTCCGCCACCTCGTATGCCCTCGTACCATCCCGGGGCAGATTAGTTCTTTTGCCAGTCTTGCACTGGTGGGCCGCGGATCAGAGAAGTCTATTATGTGATATTAACTGGTGTAACAACCACGTGCGCAATCACATAGTAGACCTCTGGTCCGCTTTTTTATATATAGACTTGACAAATTACCATAATAGGACTATAATGGTAGGTTCGTTAAAAAAGGCATTTCTGTGGCAACTCATAAGAGCTTTGCGCAACAAAGGCGGGGCAGTGTATAACTTTCTCGTTCTTGAGCAAAAAAGCGGTTGTGGAAACCTACTGCTTCCATAACTCACCCCTTTGTTGCCACTGAATTGCCTTTTTTTGTTCGTTCGTTTATAGTTCTCATCAATGTGCTGTATTGGCACAGTGATCTTTTCTTTTATGAACCCCATTTTGAAGGAGTGGGGTGCATCCCAGGCATACGACCTATGTCCGCCTTCAGGCGGACTACCCTGGGAGAGTGCGCATAATATGTATATTGTGCATAGTCTCCCGTTGTCGTACTCTGAAACAGTGACGGACACACAACAACACAATCCATACCGCTCCCATATGATAGGGGAATTATCTGCTGCGCTTGCAGGAAGTACAGTCCGCCTTGCTGGGTGGGTAGCTTCTCGTCGTGACCACGGGGGGCTTATTTTTATTGATCTGCGAGACAAGACTGGTGTAGTACAACTCACGTTTAATCCGAAGGTTCATGAAGACGCATGGAAGATAGCAGAAACGCTTCGTGATGAATATGTTATTTCTGTTTCCGGAACTGTGATGGAACGCCCGGCAGACATGGTAAACGAAAAGGCTGGCCAGCTTGGCGCAATTGAAATTGAAGTGGAAAGTATTGCTATTGAAAGCGCCGCAGAGGCATTGCCGTTTGCAGTAGGAGACAAAACAGTAAATGAAGAAGTGCGCCTACAGTATCGGTTTTTGGATCTGCGTTCCCAAGACATGCAAGACATGCTTGCAAAACGTGCCGATTTTATCCAAGAAGTGCGTACGTTCATGATCGGCAAAGGGTTTACGGAAGTGCAGACGCCAATTCTTGCAAATTCGTCACCGGAAGGCGCACGAGATTTTCTTGTGCCATCGCGATTACACCCGGGTACGTTTTACGCATTGCCACAGGCACCACAGCAGTACAAACAATTGCTCATGGTAGGTGGGCTCGATAAATATTTCCAGATTGCTCCATGTTTCCGTGACGAAGATCCTCGAGCGGACCGCCATGCAGGAGACTTTTACCAAATCGACGTTGAAATGAGTTTTATTGAACAGGAAGACGTGCTGGCACTCGGACAAGATTTATTTACGCATCTTACCGCTCACGCAGGAAAGAAATTAAAAGACGCAGTATTTCCTCGGTTTACGTGGAAGGAATCCATGGAAAAATTTGGAACAGACAAGCCAGATATTCGGTATGACTTTTTCATTACTAATGTTTCTGAATTGGTTGCAAATACCGACTTTAAAGTATTTGCTGATGTATTGCACGACGGGGGAGTAGTGCACGCATTGCACGTATCGGGCGGAGCTGCAGCAACACGAAAGCAAATCGATGAATATACGGAAATTGCAAAACGCAGAGGATTGGGCGGGCTTGCGTATTTGAAAGTAGGAACAGAAATTGAATCTCCAATACTAAAATTTATCGGAGATGACGCCGCAAAGCAGATTGTGGAAGCAGTGCACGCACAAGAAGGAGATATGGTGTTCTTTGGCGCAGGCGCGTGGCTCCCGGTGTGCCAAGCGCTCGGAGAAATTCGAGCTATAACAGCTCGCGAACTTGGCGTTCTTGATACCGAAGAAGCAAAGCAGCAGGCAGCGTGGTGCTGGGTTGTTGATTTCCCAATGTATGAAAAGAACCCAGATACTGGTGCAATAGAGTTTTCGCATAATCCATTCTCTATGCCGCAAGGGGGGATGGAAGCACTAGACTCCGCAGACCCAACACAAATCCTCGCATACCAGTACGACTTGGTATTAAACGGATTTGAAATTAGTTCTGGTGCAATTCGAAACCATCGTCCAGACATTTTGTATAAAGCATTTGCAATTGCGGGGTACTCCAAAGAAGCTGTCGACAAAGAGTTTGGTGGAATGATCCGCGCATTCAAATTTGGGGCACCCCCTCATGGCGGGTTCGCTCCGGGAATAGACCGGCTGCTCATGGTGCTGCTCGATGTGCCAAGCATTCGAGATATTTATGCATTCCCCAAGAATGGGAAGGGGCAAGACGTTATGATGAGCTCCCCGGCCCCGGTAAATCCGGCACTTCTTCGCGACTTGCATATCGAGGTACTTGTGGAAGAATAAGGAGATGCCAAGCGTTAATAAATTCCTAAGCGCAGTCTTGCTTGTTGTGGTTGGAGTTGTCATTGGTCGAATGACTCTTCCAAAACCAGATGCGCTGCCTAATGACGCTTCCGCACAGCAAATCTTTACCGCCTCTCCGTTCTGGGAAGCATGGAATAAGCTACACGATAATTTTATTGGATCGCTCGACCCAAAGGCATTAGTGTATGGCGCAATTAGCGGAATGATCCGTGCGTCTGGCGACCCATACACGGCGTTTTCTGATCCGGATGCAAGCAAACAGTTTAAGGAATCACTCCGCGGAAGTTTTTCTGGAATTGGTGCAGAAATGGGAATTAAAAGTGGATTGATTGTTGTTATTGCGCCGCTGTCTGGTTCTCCTGCAGAAAAGGCGGGAGTAAAAGCGGGAGATGTTGTAGTTGCGGTAGATAAAGAACCAATTACCGAAGATATGTCACTCGATGAAGTAGTACGATCTATTCGCGGACCAAAAGGGGAGAAGGTAGAGCTTACCCTTTTACATAAAGATGCAAAAGAAACCAGCGACATTACCATTGTGCGAGACGACATAGAAGTGCAGAGCGTAAAAATGGAAGTACGAGACGGTATCGCAATTATTACCATTACAAACTTTAACGAAGACACCGCACAGAAATTTGTGGAAGCGGCAAAGCGCGCAAAGCAGCAAAACGTGAAGGGGGTCGTGCTTGATGTACGAAATAACCCAGGCGGGTACTTAGATGCAGCTGTTACTATTGCGTCACAATTCTTGCAGCCGGGGGACGCAGTAGTTACAGAAAAGGGCAAGAAAGAAATAACGCATAGTTCAAAAATATCAGGAACGCTTCATGGAATTCCTGTTGTAGTGCTGGTAAATCATGGAAGTGCGTCGGCATCCGAAATTCTTGCTGGAGCACTGCAGGATAATCTGGATACACCTATTGTTGGAGAAAAGTCATTTGGGAAAGGGTCTGTGCAGGAAGTGCTTACGTTATCAGACGATTCTACGCTGCGCGTTACGATTGCAAAATGGTTTACTCCAAAAGGGAAGTCTATCAATGAGCAGGGAATAGAGCCGTCTGTTACAGTAAAGGATGACACCAATACTCCGGAAGATGAGCAGCTGCAGAAGGCAATTGAGGAGGTAAAAAAGTAACCCTATGGCTGGTTTTGTAGATGTATTGCTTTTAGAAGATATCGATACGCTTGGCCGTGCTGGCGACATTGTGAACGTGGCGGAAGCGTATGCACGCAACGCGCTGTTTCCGTCTGGAAAGGCGGCGCTTGCAACAAAGCAGGTACAAAGTGCAAAGTCTGCAAAAGATGCAGCGGCTAAAAAGCGTGCAGAAGAAGAATTGCTCGCGATTCAAACTATTGCAGATCGAATGGAAAATACCGAACTTGCAATTCCGATGAACGTAAAAGAGGCGCAGGAAATTTTTGGAAGCGTGGGGCCAAAAGACGTTGCAAAGCTGCTAAAGGAAGAATCAGATATTTCTGTTGCGCCGTCGAGTATCAAGGGCGAATTCCCAATCAAAAGTGTCGGTACATACGATGTTACGGTACAATTAGGTCAGGGAGTAGAATTTCACATGAAAGTTACCATTACTCCAATGAATAATCCCGATGAGCACGAAGAAGCCTAAATATATATTCGTAACAGGGGGTGTGCTCTCTGGCCTCGGAAAAGGCATCACTGCAGCATCTATTGGAAACATCTTGAAAGACCGCGGACTTTCCGTGAACATGCAAAAATTTGACCAGTATATCAACGTTGATGCGGGAACGCTCAACCCGGCAGAACATGGGGAAGTGTTCGTAACAGACGATGGTGGAGAAACCGATTTAGACCTTGGGCATTACGAGCGCTTCTTGTCTCAAAATGTTTCTGGAGACTCTTCGGTTATGACCGGAGAAATTTACTTAGAAGTAATCAATAAAGAGCGAAGAGGGGAATACCTCGGCAAAACAGTCCAGGTTATTCCGCATGTTACCGAAGAGGTAAAGCGCCGTGCACGACAGGCTGCAACACAAGGTGATTACGATATTCATATTGTTGAAATTGGCGGAACAGTAGGAGACAACGAAGGGTTCCACTTCCTAGAAGCAGCCCGCCAAATGATGCTCGAAGAAGGGCGAGAAAATGTGTTGTATGTGCACGTTGTATTTTTGCCGTACTTAAAAGCGTCCGATGAAGTAAAAACAAAGCCAGCACAAAACAGTGTGCGCGAGCTTCGCAGTATTGGAATCCAACCAGATATTTTAATTACTCGTACCGATCATGAAATAGACGAAAGTGCGATTGGAAAACTGTCGTTGTACACAAACGTAGAAAAAGATGCCATTTTGCCACTAGTAACCGTAAAGAGTGTGTACGAAGTACCACTTATTATGGAGCGCCATAATTTAGATAAAGTGGTGATGAAAAAGCTCATGGTAGAACCAATCGAGCGCAAAAGTAATGCATGGCCGGAGCTGGTTGAAACAATTAAGAAAGAAAAACCAAAGCTTCCTATAGCCGTAGTGGGGAAGTACATCACCATGCTCGACACCTACGCAAGTATGGTAGAGGCACTGAAGGCTGCATGTTGGAAAAACGGATACGACCTAGATTTGCTATGGGTAGATGCAGAAAAAGTAGAACAGAACGATGCGGAAACGCTTGCGCTGATGAAATCTGCGAAAGGGATTGTAGTGCCGGGTGGTTTTGGAGTACGTGGTACAGAAGGAAAAATTGCAGGCATTCAGTACGCTCGAGAAAATAAGATTCCGTATCTTGGGCTGTGCCTTGGCATGCAGCTGGCTGTTATAGAATTTGCGCGCAATATTGCAGGGGTAAGCCAGGCAACCAGTGAAGAGTTTGATCCGCAATCAGATAAGTGCGTGATTCATATTATGGAATCTCAAAAAACAGTTACCGAAAAAGGCGGAACCATGCGCCTTGGTGGATGGGACTGCACGCTTGCAGAAGGTACAAAAGCAGCCGAAGCATACGGCACAACGAATATTCGGGAGCGCCACCGTCACCGATACGAATTCAACAACGAATTTCGCGATAAGCTGACCGCAGCAGGGCTCACTATTGCCGGCACAACGCCAGATAACCAGCTGGTTGAAGTAATCGAGCTTAAAGACCATCCGTTCTTCGTCGCAGTACAATTCCACCCAGAATTCACCAGCAGACCCCTTGGCGGCCATCCGCTATTTAACGCATTCATCGCCGCAGCGGGGAAGTAGGATTCATTTTCGTCCCTGTGTATAAACTGTCATATAGGGATGCTTGAAACGGAACTATAATAGCAGGGGCGTATCGTTTTTGTATGGAAGAATACGCTTCTAATATTTTATAAAATTAATCATATGAAAAAAATAAATAACTTAGCTTGTTATGGGTGTAGTGGACCTCTAGGAAAAGTTATTGGAGTTGGGATTCCGTTGTGTTTAGCGTGCACTATTGTTGCGATGAATAGTTCTGAATTTCCTTCACATCCAGATCTTCCTGCTCATGGTTGGAGTCCAACAGTTACAACCACAACCACAATTACCCAAGTAATGGCTACATCTACTACTACAACGCTACCTTCGTGGTAGTTTATTGGACTAAAAACCTAAGGCCTTCCTAGCTATTAAGGGGTTCGCATCCCCAGGCTGCATGTCTCCCAAATAAATATCTCCAATACGAATACGTTTGAGGGTTTCAACCGTAAGGCCTACGGCCCCGCACATGCGGCGGATTTGGCGGTTGCGGCCTTCTTTTAGAATGATGCGGAAGGCGTGGTTATTTAATACGGCAACTGTTGCGGGTAGTGTTTTACCGTCCGAAAGCGTGAGGCCCGTTTCCATGGGCGCGAGTTTTTCTTGAGAGATAGTTTCTCGTACGATTACTTCGTATTCTTTTTCTACGGTATGCGCATCTCCGGTAACGGCTTTAGTAACAAGACCATCGTTTGAGAGCAGCAGCAGGCCTTCGCTTTCTTTATCCAGCCGGCCTACTACAGGTAAATGGCGGTATTGGGGGAATGCGTCGTGTACGCTTGTGCCTTCACCATCACCAAGCGAACATACAACCCCACGGGGTTTGTATACGGCGACGGTTTCTTTGGAGTCCACAATGCGCTGCGCCTCTGGAGATAGCGTTACGGTATCGGTTGGTTCAATAGGGGCGCCTGGTACTGCAGGTGCGCCGTTTACAAAAATATGGCCCGCACGAAGAAAGGCATCTGCCTCCTTGCGGGAGCAAATGCCTTGTTCTGCCAGGTACTTCTGGACGATCATTTAGCGTACGTGTACGAACGTTGCTACCTTGAGGGCTCCTGCAAATGTCTTTACCTTCTTCTTAGAGAATGCAACAACACCATCAATTGCGGAGTAGAGCGTGTCATCTTCACCACGACGAACATTCTCGCCTGGGCGATATTTGGTTCCGCGCTGGCGGATAATGATCTGACCTGCCTTTACTGGTTGGTCGCCGTAGATTTTCACGCCGAGTCGCTTTGATTCTGAATCGCGACCCAGCTGTGTGGATCCGGCGGCTTTCTTATGTGCCATAGGAATTTATAAGATTAAACGCGTTCCCAAAGAGTAAGTTCCCGTGCCACAAAGGCATCCGGACGCGCATAGATGAGCGGTTTGGAGGAAGGGGTTCCTTCCGTCAGGGGACTTAGTTCTTTTGGAATGAGCTGTTTTTTACGATAGCCGATAGAGGCTACTTCGTCAAGGAATATTCGGGGAAGGGGGGTAAAGGCAGATGAGCCGTTGGAGCGCACTTTTGGAGCGGGGAACAGCACGAGTATTCGGTCTCCATTTTTAAGAACACTTTTCATGTTCATGAAAAATTGGTGGTACAAGGGCATTACCGAGGCTCCAAATTTCTCAGCTTCGGTAGGGGAGAGCTCCCGAGATTGCGGGTTGCCGAGGAACGGTTCTGTGACCACGACCATGTTGTTGTGAGAAATATTTTTCGGAATATTTGGGTCGGTTACGTCGTGCTGAATAATTGTAGGTTGCAGATTTTCATCTACCGAAAAATGCTTCTGCAGGTACGCAATATTTTGCTGTGATGCGTCTATCATGGTGCCTGAAATATCGGACCCAAATGACCGGAACCCCATGAGCCACGCTTCTTGCAGGAGGGTTCCCATTCCACAAAATGGGTCGTAGATTGCAGGAGGATTTTCTTGAGAATATGCTCCGTTTGCATTGGCGGAATCATCGCGTGTACCCAGTGCAAGGTTGATCATTATTTGTGCCAGCTTTGGCGGAAGTAAGCCAACGCGTGCGTCTCGTGCTGGGCGAGCAGTGTCTCGTATTTCATACGATGTAATATCCTGAACGGCGATTGTTTTCAGGAGAATATAGTTGCCGTGTAGCTCAAGAAAAATAAGCTCCATGTTTGGTTCAAGGGTGAGCTTGTGAAAAATAATTTGTGCCGCATTGAGTAGGGAAGAGGGGGCAGTATGGTGAGGGGAAGTATGCGAACGGTTCTCTCGGAAATTTCTTGTATCATGAGAAAATTTTCCTCGCGTGTTTCTATGATCGCGATGCCCTGAACGTGGCTCTATAAAGGAAAGCCGAGACTCCCGCAGGCGGGCTGCTTTCTTCAGCCCTGTCCCCAGTGCTCTTACATTTTGCGACATTCCTACCATGCCTATACCAAGTGTCCATTTGGCAGGTAGTTCCGGGAGCGCATCGAGCACCTCTTCTGCGGAAGGCATGTGCGGCCACGAGGAAATATCGGAAGTGATTCGGATAGTTCCTCCGAGGATTTTTATAACGTCTGGTGTAAGTGGTTTATCTGTTTCAAGACGCAACAGTGATGGAGTTGTATCGTGTACGGTGTATGAAATACCAAGCCTGTTAAGTACAGCAAGAATTTCCGCTGCGGACAGAAGTGCATTTGTGCCTAAGAAAAACGTAATCATAGTGATAGTATAAAGCTATGGCAGTATCGCGCATTCACATGGTTATTGCAAAGAACGACAAAACTATTGCTACAGGCATATTAGGCGTTCTTATATTCTTGCTTGGTTGGTATGCGGGACGAATCATGTCTCCGTATTATGCTTCAACTCCTATCGTATTTGAAGATCGAACATGTGCGGCGTGTCCGGCAAGTTCTGGGAGCCTCCAGGATCTTCTAGAAACTCCTGCAGGTACAAAGACGCCTGATGCACCTACAAACTCGCTTACAACTCAATCTAAGGGCTTATATGTGGCGAGTCGTAATAGCAACTTGTTCCATCACTATACCTGTGCCTCTGCCAAGTCTATAAAACCCGAAAATCAGATATGGTATGCCACATATGAGGAGGCAACGGCTTCAGGGAAGGCCCCGAGCTCCTGTACCCAAAAATTGGGCAATTCTTCGAAATAAAAGGGTAGGGGAGTGCTCTGTTGAGCCAATAGCCGGGGGAGAGTGAGGAACATACAGAGAAAAACAGGGGTAACTACCCTGTAGTGGGGGAGTAAAACACTGTAAAACGGCAAAATACCGCTTAAATGAGCGAAATTGACATGAGTACGTTTTATGTTCGGTTCTGTGGAAAAGTCCCATGGAACGCACTGTTTGTCGCAAAAGGTACATTTTCAGACGTTTGAACAT
>JBPOIM010000048.1:0-24898 GCA_052034485.1 Candidatus Anderseniibacteriota bacterium
ATTTGGGTAGTGTGAGAGTTACATCAGGTGCAAGTGGTGCAATTGCTGAAGAAACGGATTACTTGCCGTTTGGTGCAATTCGTCATAATGCAAATCCTTTAGGTGGACCAGAACAGCGTAAGTACACAGGGCATGAGTATGACGTGGACACCGGATTAAACTACATGGGCGCTCGATATTACAGTCCGACAATCGGTAGATTTGTGAGTCAAGATCCAGTATTTATTACAGCAGGATTTGACCTCTCTGACCCTCAGAGCATGAACTCCTATGCGTATGCTAGAAATAATCCGATACGTTTGGTTGACCCGGATGGACAATGGTTTATGGATGTAGTAAAGAATGTAGCTGGTTATGGTGTAGGCTTTGCTCAGGGTTTTGCTAGAACAACTTACAATACCGTTGCTCACCCTGTCGCAACTGTTAAAGCAATAGGGAATACCTATGTAGGAGGCGCAAAAGCAGGTTACGCATTAGGCAGAGATTTGCTAACTAACCCACGATCTACAGTAGCCGAAGTTTCAAATGGTATTAGTTTAAGCTATAATAATTTTGAAAGTAAGTCTCCTTACGAACAAGGTAAAAGTGTAGGTAATGTATTTGGCTCTGTAGATGCAGGGGTGGCTATGGGAGGTGCCGGTAGAGCACTGGCCAGAGCAGTAATACCAGAAGGTATAGCCGAAGTTTCTCCGTTACTAAAAGGCGACTCGATTAAGTACATTAATACACCTGCAAACATAGTTGAGGATCATGCTTTAGGTAAGCATATATGGGGCGGTCAATCCGGTTTCGGTAATATTATTAAAACCCCAGAACAAGCTACAAGTTATGTTGAAGGAGTTATGAATAATCCTACTTCAGTATTCAGAACACCGCGAGGTAATATCATATATGATGGACGATTAGGCGGTACTATATTTGATACCCATAAGAATCCGACATTCTTCCAATCAAGCAAGGGTTATTATCTAAATCAGGTAAGAAAATCAATTAAGCAAAATACAAGGTAATCAGTATGAATCAAGAAAATGACAAAATAGAATATTTCCAAGATATTTTGGTTAATATAAATGGACCTGTTGATAAAGAGGTAAGAGCCTCTGCTAAATATTCAGATGAACAGTATTCAGATTTATTAGAAAAGCTGTACAAAGATGGAACTAATTATGAATTTACAGAAGAAGATAAGTCGTTATTTATGGACGCTTTACGAGTATCTTTGGAAGGAATTGATGACTATGAGTTTGAAACCCTTACAGGTAAAAAGAAGTTTGAGTTTCTAGATTTGTACGGTAAATTAGCAAAAAATTGGAACATTAATATCTCGAAATTAAAAAGAGATAATGATGATTCTACTGAATATCAAGAGAAAGCAACTCAAACTGGATTGTTGGAACCATTGAGTTACAATATTCGTGATGACCAATAAAACCAAAGTATATATTAAAATTATTTTGGGTATATTGTTGATCGTGTTATCTTTCCCAAGTTTGATAAGTAGTTTCCTAGTAGTTATGGGTGGAATTATTGTACACACTACTGATGCTCATAAGTTTGGTCAGGCAATAGGCAGCTTCGCATTCCCTTTAATAATTTTTCTATTAGGTTTATGGTTATTGTTTAGTGGTTATAAACAGAAAAAGCTTATGACTACATCAGTTACTTCTAATAGCCCAAGTGATTTAAAGTAACATGAGAAATTTATTTACTGTTTTAGTTTCTTTCGAGGATCATTTAGTTGGTGTGCAGCAAGTAGAAGCAGTGTCTCCTATGGAAGCTTTAAAAGAATCATTAAATACAAGTGAGGCTTTTGAGGGTTATGATCGTGAAGTACTTATAAAGTCAATAACTCCTTTCATTCATTACGCAGATAATAAAGGGGTTTGGGGATTCGGGTTCGATCAAAGTGCAAATGTATCGGGAGAAGAAGGAAACCCCGTGCTAGGAGGTAATGTAGTTCAAACTGATATTAACGCTCCTGCTAGACCAAAAGATAACTAAATAAAAAACAACTACCATATTCGGTAGTTGTTTTTTATTTCTTGTGATTCATCCATTTATTACCACGTTTAATTTTTCCTTCAACTCTGAATTGGATTTTACTGGCATCGGATACTTGATCGGGATCATCGTACGCTTTTAGCTTTATAGGAATTGAACCGACCACAGTGACACTTGTGTTGTTATAAATTACTTTTGTAATATAATCTTTTAGAAATTCACGAGTCTTTTCACTGTTATTACAAAGGTTTAATCTCGACCTTACTGACTCACAGTATCTTTTGATACTGACTTCAATAATTTCTTCATCGTGTAGATTCGGGACTTGTTTTAGTAATTTAGATTTATTAATTTTGAGTTGTTTAAGTTCTTCATCATAGCTTAAACATCTTTTTACATATTCACCTCTATTAATTTTGCCAGTTGCAAATTGATCAATAGTTTGCTTTCTTTTAATAGCAAGATCATTTATATATTGTTCGTTCTGTTTTAATTTAGATTCAACTTGTTTTCGGTTTTTAGGTTGGTCTTCACCTGCACTTAGACATAAAGATAATTTATTGGAATCAGTCATAGTTTCTTCGATTAAGTTCATGGCACTAGTGTCTAAAAGATGAGTTAATACCTCAGGGTTATTACATTTAATTAAGCCTGTATCCGCAGTTTTAGAGTGCATCCTTTGCAAAGATATTTGACTACACCTGTAAGCAGTCTTGTGCATGATAGTATTTGGATCTGCTTTTCTACGCTTGTCTTTATAAGTTCTAAAGTACGAGGTGAAAAACCTACCGCATATTCCGCAATTTATTAATCCCGAAAGTAACTGTGTTTGTTTTGGATTTCTATACTGCTCACTCTGATATTTAATCCTTGCTTGAACCTTATTAAAAAGTTCCTGCGAAATGATTGCAGGAACTTTAACTGGTATCCATTCAGACTTATTTTTGTAAATTTTCTTACCGTACTTAAGTCCTCGTAGAGGACTATTAGGTTCTTTCACATAAGATCTTGTATTGTAATATTTTATCCCTGTGTAAGTATGGTTTTGTAAAATGCATTTTAGTTTGGCTGTATCCCAGAGCTTGCGACCCATTTTGGTTACCATGCCCATGTCTTCTAAAGTTCGTACCAATTTCGCCCAACTAAATCCTGCTTCATAGGACTTGAATATAAACTTAATTGTCTTTGCTTCCTCTTCGTTGATTACAAATTTCCCAGGTGATGTATCTGTTCTGCGAATGTAGTTGTATCCTAAAGTATTGTAACCGTTGTTTAGGGGAATGCCTTGCCTAAGTTTATGCAATTTACCACGCAGACTTCTTTCAATAATTTTTGCTCTTTCAAGTTCAGATACTGCACCGAGCACTGTTAGGGTAAACTTGTTTTCTGGATTGTGTACATAATCTTTGCCGTTTATGATTATTTGTTTCTTATATTTCAGAATTTCAGCGATAATCAAATTCTGGTAGGTAACATCTCTTGCGATGCGATCTGAGTTAAGAAAATATATGGTATCCCATTGATTTGTTTTCAAGTCATTTCTTAATTCATCTAGAGCCGGTCTATCAATCTTTGCTCCGCTATACCCATCATCAATATACTCTTTAGTTAGGACATCGCTATTTTTACTAACTTGTTTTTTCAGTTCTTCAATCTGGCTTTCAATAGTTCGTTCTTTTTCTTGCAGGGCTGTACTTACTCTGGCGTAAATTGCTGCTTTCTTCATACGTTTTGAATTACTAATTTACCATATTCCATCTTAGGGATTTCTTTTCCATCAATTGTATTGGTACTAATATTTAGCTTTTGCACTTTCGCTAAAACTTCAATGCGGTTAATTGTTTGTTCAATCCTGAACTCAATAGGTACTGATTGATCCTTAGTTACCTTAATTGGGATACTGCCAATTAACTTTATCTTGTCATCAGCTTTACCGTTTCGTAGGTATTTAACCTTTGAAATGTTATCAAGTAAGAATTGCCGCTGTGTAGTAAAGTCATTACATTTCCCAAATTGAACTTTTAGCGATTTGCAGTATTGCTCAATGCTAGTCTGTATAATCTCTGGCTTTTGGAATATCGGTAGGTACTTTAGCAACTCAGCTCGTTTGGTTTGTAGTTTACTAATCTCCTCGTCATACATAGAAATTCTTTTCACATATTCTTCTCGCTCTAAATCTCCGAAAGAGTACAGATCTATAATCCGATCTTTTTGTTTGTTCACTGCCTTGATTTTGTTTTCTATTTCTTTAATCTCTTTATCCAATTTTGCTTGGTCTTTGCGGTTACTACCCAAGCTGATATGTTCGACTAACGATTTTGGTTTTAGTAAATAGGTATTAATCATATTTAGTACTGTTGAATCCAGTATCCTAGTATCTATTTCGGGATTATGGTTTATACCTTTAGTAGTACATCTGTACACTGCTTTTTGGTATAGCTTAATACCGGATTTCCTTTCGACTTTGTAATAGCGGCGGTAGGCAAAGCATCTAAGTTTGCATTTACCACAGAATACAAGATTGGAAAGTAACTGCGTACGCTGAGCATTCCTAAAACATTCGTAATTATATTTAATTCTTACTTGCACTTTGTCGAATAGTTGTTTAGAAATTATTTGTGGTATTTTTATCCCGATCCATTCTGAGCGATCCCTGTGAATTTTCTTGCCTCTCTTGGTTCTATGGATGACATTGCCAATTGCATTGGTATCAGTCGTAGTGTTGAAATACTTTGTGCCAGTATATGTCTCGTTTTGTAAGATATATTTTAGATGCCCATCATCGAGTCTATTTCTTTGATCCTTAGCCATGCCATTTGCTTTCAGCTGTCTTGCTAATTCTTTTAATCCAATACCACCTTTAGCGTAAGTTTCAAAAATATATTTAACAACTTTTGCTTCATGATCGTTGACTGCATAAGAGGGGAATGAATCGGTTGTCCTCGGAGAATATATATAACCATAAATATGGCAACCATGACTAAGCAAATACCCTTGTTTTAATCTGTGCTTTGATCCGCGTCTTGTTCTCTCTAATGTTTTAGCTCTCTCCAGTTCTGAAACTGCACCAAGTATTGTAAGAGTGAATTTATTCTCTGGATTGTTGACATAGTCCTTACCATTAATAATGATCTGTTTTCGGTAATGTAGAAATTCGTAGATAATAATGTTCTGATATGTCACATCTCGGGCTATACGATCTGCATTCAAAATGTAGATGGTCTGAAATTCCAGAGTCCTGATATCTTTTCGAAGATCATTCATGGCTGGTCTATCTAACAAGGATCCACTATATCCATCATCTATGTATTCCTTTACTAAAACGTCCCCAGAAGCTCTAATTTGCCTTTTAAGCTCTGAAATTTGGCTTTCTATGGTTCGTTCCTTCTGCTGGGAATCCGAGCTCACACGGGCGTATAATACTGCTCTTTTCATACCAACATTGATGACGCACCTTCTGGGATAAGTCCAGCCCAGCTGTTGATAACTTTTGAGCTTTAAAATACTTCGCATAAACCCTATATTTTTGCTAATATAAGCCTATAATATATTCATTCTATTAACATTATGGCAGTCAAAATTACTTACTTTGTTCATGGTACTACGACCGATAATGAACAGCATATTTCATCGGGTTGGAAGGATGTAGAACTATCTGCATTAGGCATTAAGCAGTCTAAAGAACTTACTGATCAAACCAAAGACATGCGATTTGATGTGGTGTTTTGTTCTGATTTAAAACGCGCTCACGATTCAGCGAAACTTTCCTGGGAAGGAAAGTACGAAATTATTCCGGATAGCCGACTGCGCGAATGTAATTATGGTGACTTGAATGGCGCCTCGTCTGATATTGTGGAACCAATGCAAGAAGAAGAGTGCATTGAAAGACCCTTTCCAAAGGGAGAAAGTTATGAAGATGTGAAAACCCGTGTTGCATATTTCTTAAAATTCTTGAAAGAAAACTATGATGGTAAGCACATAGCGATTGTCGCACACAAAGCTCCTCAGTTAGCCTTAGACGTATTACTAAATAACAAAACTTGGGAACAAGCACTTGCCGAAGATTGGCGTAAAACTCATTCATGGCAGCCAGGTTGGGAATTTATTTTAAATTAACCACTAACTAATTTTATGGCATTATATTTCATCACCGGAAACAAAGGAAAACTTGCCGAAGTGCAGGAAATTATTCCTGCTGTTGAACAATTGGATATCGATTTACCCGAGATTCAAGACATTGATGCACAAGTAATTATTCGTGCTAAATTAGAAGAAGCTCAAAAGCATCAACAAGGGCAATTCATTGTGGAAGATACTTCTTTGTATTTGGATTGCTTAAATGGTTTACCGGGTCCGCTCATTAAGTGGTTTATGAAAACCATTGGCAACGATGGCTTATACAAAATTAGCCAAGGATTTGGAAATTACAAGGCTACCGCCAAAGCAATTATTGGACTTGCAAAAGATAACGGTTCAATTGAATTTTTTGAAGGTGCAATTGAAGGTGAGATAGTTGAACCTCGTGGCGATAAAGGTTTTGGATGGGATCCAATTTTCCAACCGATCGGCCACACTAAAACTTTTGCCGAAATGGATCAATCCGAAAAGAACGAAATGAGTATGCGCCGAATCGCATTGAATAAATTAAAAGAAGCATTGTAAATGAAAGTGGTTACAAAGAAAATTTTGCCGGAGTGGTTTGACGCTATTCAAAATGGCTCTAAAACCTACGAGTTACGATTGGCCGACTTTGATATTGAAGTTGGTGATACCTTGCGTTTGGAAGAATGGAGTGGAGAAGGTAATAAACGTAAATTTACTGGTCGGTTTATTGAAAAGACAGTTAATCACCTCAGGCAGGTGGATTTGAAATCGTGGGTTGAGGAACAGCCTGAATTACTAGATAAAGGTTTTTATGTAATTGGTTTTGAGTAATAAAATATGAATTATTATACAGGCACTGTTGTAGTTGAAAGTCTTATTGATAAATCAGCATTAAATAACTTAGAAGTTATTAAGTCGGAAGTCAGTCCAAATTTAGGTTGGCATTTATTTACGGTAAAGGTATCAGAAGAGCAGATTAATGGTTTGTCAAAAAATATTCAATCTGATAAATGGTATATGCATTTTTGGAAAGAGCGAGACGTGATTGCAGTATTCAAAGATAAACTATTTAAATTCAGCTATAATGATAAAGAATCTTGGGAGCCGGTGGTCGAATATGGGTTGTCCATCGGTATCCCATTAGAACAATTAGATTTTCCTATTGAACAGTATGAGTGAAATAATAAATCCTGAATATAACATTCCAACCGAAGAAGTGGAAGCAGCAGGTAAATTTTCTGCTATATATAAGTTGTTGAACGCCACAACGCCATTAGAAATGTCCAATAATTATACTGAAGAAGATCAGAAGTTAATGAAAAGCGGTGAATGGGATTATGATAACCCCGACTTAATTACTAACAAAGTAAAAGTTTTATTGGAAGAAATTGATCCCTCAACTTTAAGTGAAGATGAAGCAGATTGGCGAAATGAAGTATTATGGTTTTGGTATCATCACGCAATCAGCTGTGCGGTCGGGAAAAATGATCAAGTAGCGGCACAGGATTATGCCCAAAAGGCATTAGACATACAACATCCCGATCATCCAAATAAAATAACCCGCTTATTGTATTTGTTAGTTAATGATAAATTAGAAGAAGCTGAAGAATGGGCAAAGGCAATTGATGAAGAACCTGAAAAATCAACTTCAAGGAATTTAATCGATCATTATATTAAAGAGAGGTTCTTTAAAAATAAGTTTTAAGTTTAGATTTAAAAATACCGACCAATAGCGTCGGTATTTTCTATATTTTTATAGTACAATATCATTAATCATTAAGATGCTGAATTGCATAATCAGCTTCTGCTTTAGTAAACTTCTCTCCATATTCAGAAATTAGCTGTGCGTGGATAGCATTAGGTGACATACTTTGTGTTTCTTGATAACTTTTAGCCTTGGCGAGAGCGTTGGCATTCCAATCGGCTTTTACATTATCAACTGCATATTGTGCAGCTTCCTTTGAAAACTTTTCACCATAGTCAGAAGTGAGCTGGTTATATACGCCTCTCTTTGACATATGCATTGTATTTGCGTAACTATCAGCTTTCTTTACTGCAGATTTATATTCTGCTGGTACGCTGTTGTCTTCTTCAACTTGAGCAGCTTGATTATTGAATTGATTAGCTTCGCTTGCTGTTTTGGTATCAGTACCTCCAGAACTTGCAATACTGATAATTATAATCAGTGCTATAAACCCTAGAATACCAGTTAGGATTTTATGTCTCATAAACCAATTTCTCTGGTCAGTATGGCAGTGCGGACATTTCGTAGCCTTGCTATCAATCTCTTTTTGACAGCCCTTACATTTTTTCATGTTTCTCTATTGCTTTCCGCCAGCGTAAGAAACATAAAGCCCCACGCCAGCTGGCCCATTGCTGAGCCCATACCAGTTTCCCGGTATGACACATCAAAGAGTAACTGAACGCAGGGTTCAATGTCTTTGATGTGTTTAACTAGTTGCCATGCCCATAATTGAAATTATGAGTTTAGGCATTAATTGTTAAGTTAATTATACTGATTTCCTTAACCAGTATCAAGGAGCTGGGCAAGCTGAAAGAGCCCTATAATCCTTTATTTTACTTCAGGCATTTTGCCCAAGTACACAGTATCGGACTTCAGTATACAAGTCCAGGTTTTTAATCCCAATCACCCCAATTAATCGTATATACTCTTGGAACGAAGGGTGACTTTTCTAAGAAGTCCAAGACTAAGCTAGAGAATGCATCTGCTAAGTCATCATGCTTTTCGACACCACAATGTACAATCTGGTTAATTAATTCTTCACAACCTGTGCGAGGAAAGAATATTTTAGCATTCTTAATCATATGGGCAGTGAGGGTTAATCTAGTGCGCTTGTCTTGGTTACCTGGCCTAATCGAATGAACGTTGTAAATACCTTCATTTTTGAGTTGCTGAGGTAAAGCCTGCTGGTATGCCACATCTTCTATCACAAAAGTAGGATGTAGTCCTTCACGTTTATATGATTCGTTAAGGCTCTTGCATAAGTCGACAGTTTCTGGAAAAGTTAGCCGTTTATTAATTACATCAAGAATGTAAATTAGGTATTCGCTTTCTGTTTCATAAAGCCAGCCAATAACCATGGCGGTATAATCTGCGGTATCCCTTTTTGATATGGCTAGATCCACACCAATACGGATTTCAATGTTGGAACTATACCCGGATTTAAATCGTATTTTATCAGGTAGCTTGTCATAGTAATGAATCCATTCCCTATGAATGGCTTGATCTTCGGCTGGTACGATTTTGAGTAGGTACTCACGTTGCCAAGCGTAGTCGTTCCCAGCCCTACGCTTCTCAGTTTCTACTTGCTCCATAGACGGATATTTACCAGGCCATATAATATCGCCGTTATTATTGAGCAGGGGAAATTCTTTGAACACACCATCAATTTTTTCTTTCTCAATATCTTCTTTGATACGCATCAATAGACTATCTTCGTGAAGTAAGTTGCCAACAATAACCATACGAGTGTTGCGGTCTCCAGTTGGAATAACTTCAGCGGTTAACCACTGGTAAGTCTTATTACGACCCTCACGGGTTTTTGTAGAAGCAATATCTTCAACGTCGTCGCCGATGATTAAATCAGGACGGTGCTGGTTGTGGCGCAAACCACGTATAGATTGCTCGCTAGAAGCAGCGGTAATTCTTGCCCCAAGGTTTGAAAATACTAGAGATGTTGAACCCCATTCATCAGATTCTTCGTTGAATGGTCCAAGGTCACGTTTCAGTAGTACATTACTTTCTAGTTCACGGCGTAAGTTCATCATATGCTGTTTGGCTTGAGCCTGTGTTTGGCACAAAATTAGTATGAACTTCTTTTGTTGCTTGCCCAAGATTGACCAAATGGGATATGAGGTCGTTACGATAGTAGACTTAGCACTGCCGCGAAATGCTACTACAAAAAAGTTTCCTAAGTCTTCACGCTCAGTAAGATCAAAAATCTCTTTTTGAAACGGTGCGGTGGGATATTTAACATAGTGGGCAAAATAAAAATGGAAGAAGTACCAGTGGCTTTCACGAGTGATCGCCGTCCTAACTTTCCGGTCTTCGATCATTCGATCCACTAGTTCCTGAGGAATCATCTGGCAGTTCTTCTCTATTGGTATTGTCGTTGTCTCTGCTTGGTCGTTCATGGCTTTGTTGATTAATAATAGTTTCAAGTCCTGAGCCAGCCAGCCTTAGTGCTTCACGCACTAAACTTTCTTGCTCTGGAGTGAGGGGTTCGTCTAAGTTGCGAAAGTTTGCATTAACATCCAATTTAGTTCGGTACTTAGGGTGGTGACTCTTGAGCCAAAAAATTATGGCTGACAAGTTTTCTTTTTTGATGGCAGATATTAACTTGCTTTCAGCCATATCACTTACTAAATTAGAGCCATCGTTAAGTGATTGTTCTACATCTGTAGCAAATTCTGGATCATCTTTACGCCAGCGGTAGAAAGTTGCCCTGCCTACACCTACCTTCTCACAAGCAATTTGAATAATTGGAGTTTTCTTTAGCTGCTCGATTAACTCCGTTTTCTTCTTATTTTGCTTTTGTTCTACTGGACTAGGTGGGTCTGGAGCAGGGAGGAGTAGTAAATCCGTCATAGCTTTTTCGCTTTCAATCCCGTCAGCTTTTCCCACCTATTAATGATGACCTCGGCGTATACAGGAGATTTCTCCATAATGTAACACCTTCGCTTCATTTTGGTGGATGCGATTAAGGTAGAACCACTTCCGCCGAATGGCTCTAAGATTAAGTCATCCCGTTTGGTTAAAACCTTGATGTAAGGAATGAGAATTTCCACTGGTTTAGTGCCAAAGATGATGGCTTGTCCGGAACTTTTTTCGTCACTGGCAACATATTCGACAAAATCAGTAGGGCAATACTTTTTGCCTTTACCATAAGTTTCCCAATGTGGTTTCCCCGAGGTGGCAAACAAAGCAGTCTCATATTCTTCCTGAAGCAGGGAGTCATTCTCAACTTCATCATTAAGTGCTACTTCGCCAGACGTACCCACTAAAGCAAAATCGTACTTGTTAAAGAATTTATACTTAGAGGAAAACCCTTGTACGCGGTTCGGCAAGTGCCAAATAATGGTGTTGCGATACTTCCAATGCTTTTCTAGAGCATTCCAAATCGTGCGAAGATTTTTGGGATTTTCGTAAACGATAATAGAAAAGTTCGGCTTTTGAATTTTGGCTACATTAGCCATCCACAAATCAGTGAAATCTACGGGTAATTCATCAGTTTCTAGATATTTGCGGTCACGTCTTAAACCAAACCCTTCTGTCGCTTTACCGTTACGTTTCTTGCCGTGGAGATAATCTAAAATATACGGAGGATCTGTAAAGCACATATCTGCTTGCTGACCATCCATTAGCTTTAATACGTCGGCTTCAATTGTTGAATCACCGCACATAAGACGGCCTCCATTGAGGTCATAGACATCTCCTTTCTGTGTTTGAATGCTTTTGATATCCAGTTTATCCAGCTCTTTTTGCAGATCAAAGACTTCAGGTTTTTCTTCAATGTCGAAAATATCATCTAATTCTTCGCTTTTAAAACCAATCTCAGCAAGGAAACTTTCATCGAACTCGGCGAGCAATTCCATATCCCATTCACCGACGTTCTTATTTAAACGGATGTTCAGCTCCTTTTCTTTCTCGATTTCAGGAATATTCAAATACACTACAGGGATTTCTGTATATCCGAGTTGCTTGGCAACATGAAGCCGGAAATGTCCACCAATTACAATATTCTTGCGAGTATTGGCGGAGTTACAGATTATAGGGTCAACTACTCCGTAGCGTTGAATGCTTTCAGTTAGTTGTTTGGTGGTATGATCGTCCCATTTGCGGGGATTGTACGCAGCTGGCTTTAGTTCGCTGATTGACACATATTCAATTTTGAGATTTGGGTTTTGCATAAAAAAATCGTGATTAATGTTCACGATTTAATTAAAGCAAATGGGGGTTGTGGATACGTGGCGAATAGTTCCTTACTTTTTGCCACGCTTGGGGCCGCGATCAGGAAGGGTGAGCCTTGATTTTCTTAAGTTCTCAATTTTTCTTAGAATGTCACGAACCTTTGTATCTTTTTTGGGAGTACCATAAAATTCTTCAGCAACTTCCGCAGTCGAAATTTTATAACTTTTACCACTGATGTTATCAATCTGCGCACCTCGTTTATATATTTCCTCAACTTTCACATACTCATCAATTTTTGGTATACGTGTGTGCTTAGGTAGCCAATTTTTAGCTAGATTGTCTACATATGCTCTGAACTCTTTCCATTCATCGTCTGTTAATTGTGTGTAGACACGTAGAGGGATATATCCGGCATACCAAGGACGTTCTCCAGGTTGCCAATCTGCCCCTGAATAATTATGTTGTGGCGCGTCTATTATTCCTGTAAGTATATATTTTTGAATAGCTTCCTTGAAATGTATGGGAATATTAAAGCGCTTAGCGATTTTTACAGGCTCTTTACCGTAATAGTTTAATGGGGTAGTATCGTCCAGTTTTTCTCCCATTTCTTTTGCTTCCATATAGCCAATAGTTTTACTCTTCAGCATTTGGCGAATTTGGTCTCCTTGTTCTCTAAATTCCTTTGATTCCAATACCTGATCGGTCTCACTGACTAACCAGTCATACCATTGCTCCATTGATTTATCAGAACTGCCAATTCCTTCGGTAGGAATGTTCAAACGCTTACGAGCACTGGATACTACCTTTTGGAACCTTTCGTCCGAAACGAGCAATTTCATAAGCTCTAGATTCCGGTCATAGGAATCCGAAGAGAAGAATTTCCTAATATTTTTATCTTTAATTTTCTTAGCTATTCGTCCCATAATTGTAGTTTACCAGAAAGCTAAAAAAGTGCTAAAATAAAGGCAAATAACCCTCAGAATTATTATGGCTTCTAACGAAACCGAACAAACTACCCAAAATTCCACCCTACTATTTGTAAAAGAAGTAGGGAAGTATTTTATGGACTTTTTGGAAACAGATTTCCACAAACGTCGACTGCCTCGTAGAAGTATAAAATTGCACAATGACAAAGGATTGCTGACTGGGATTAATATCAATAAGTATCCTTCGTTTCAGAAAGTTATAAATAAGTTGGTCGCGAAAGCGTTCGATCCAAGTGTGATTGATCGTGTCGAGAAAGGTGTTTTTAAAGCTGATATACCATCTTCCTTACTAAATCACATAAAGACGCAAATCAAAAAATCCGATGCTAAATCGATAATGTTGATTATCAAAGAAATTGAAGAAGCCTTAGATCAAACAGTCAACAAACATGGTAAGGACTATATTCATGCTGTTGATGTGGTGCTTGATGAAACCAACAAAATATTTAAAAAGCACATTGTCCTCGATTTAGTAAAAAATATCGAGCAGTCTTTAATCAGTTCTCATTTAGGAGACGAAAATACTTTGTATCAGATGGAGGAGGAACTATCTTTGATACTTACAAAAAAGGTTCAAGATAAGCTCGCAGAAATTTTAAAGTTACTTATTAGCAAAGAAAAAGTAAATGTTAATAAAGAGCTTAAGAGTATTATCGATCATGAAAGCATTCAGGACAGCTTAGTTAAATTTTTTGAAATGTTTAAGGTCGCTGACTTGTTTAGTGAGCTACACGAACTATATAGAAACTACAGAACTGAGGATAAGCAAGAATTTTATTTATATCTGTACGATATTAGTTTTGAAAAAAATAAATATCCTATTTTTTATATTCCTTTTGCAGTTGAACGTAAAAATGATGAGCTATTTATTACTTTTGACTCACAACTTTATATTAATAAGAAGGCATTATCTTATATAGCACAGCAATATAATGTTGCGACTAATAAGAAAGGAATGCTTACTGGCATCGAAGACCGCATTATTTACCTAGCCGATCATGAAGTAGGACTAGATTTGCAGTTGCAGGAACTGATGACTGCGGTGGTTAACTTCTTTGGGTTAGACAATAAAATCGATGTAACTACTACAAATATACAAACCAGCAAAAGCTTGCTTGTGGATGTATCTACGAATGTTTACATTTCACTCTTTGATAAATCTGATGAAGCTTTGATTAATGACTATGAAGAAATTTTAAACGCGAGTGAAAATAGTTCTTTGATGAGTATTTTCCAAAGCCTAATCGATGATTTTATCCATAAAAATCCCGAATCCGTAAGTATGGAAGTAATGGACGAATGGGATGATAAGGATACTAGCGACCGTTTAGTTTACCGTAGTCCAATTCCTTTAAATAGCGAGCAGTTAAATATTGTTTCGGCATTGCGTAAAAATAATTGTAGATATGTATTAGTTGAGGGTCCTCCAGGCACAGGGAAGAGTCATACAATTACCGCAATAGCCTTTAATGCAATACTGGAAGATAAATCGGTACTAATTCTTTCGGATAAGAAAGAGGCTTTAGATGTGGTAGAAAAGAACATCGTTAATACGATGAATAAAGTAAGGCTGGATAAAAAATTCCAGAACCCGATTTTACGCTTAGGAAAAACCGGAAGTACTTATGGCCAAATTCTTACTCAGTCTTCTATTGATGGGATTACCGAACAATTTCGTGCTGTACGCCAGAACTACAGCAGTATTAAAGAAGGTATCGAGCAATCACTTGTGGAGTTAAAACAAGATTTAACATCCCAGATCGAAACTTACAATAAAATATCTCCTGATGATATCAAACAATATGCAGAGTTAGATAACCATTTTCGGGAAAATAATCCATGCGTAGATTTAGAGGAAGTACTTGATGAGCCCAAAGCTACTACTGAGTTAAGCGAGCTGCGTTCGATATGTTTGCATTTATCTCAGACAATAGGAAAATCTGTTGTTAATTTTGATATTAGCCAAGACATTGATGAAGGTGATTATTCCAACCTTAAAGAGATGTCTGAGGTGGTTCAGTCTTTAAAAGATTTTGTAGCGAATCACGGAGAAGTCTTAGCATCAAAAAACTTAAAAGAGCACTACACTCTTGCTATCAAATACCGTCCTGATCACGAACTACTTCAGGCGTATTTACAAACCTTTACAGTCTTGTTTCAACTTTTGGGGTCAAATAAGCCCTTAATGAAGATGCTAGATGTCACTGATCTTGATACTGACAGTATAGAAAGTTTAACGGGATTTACGAAGAATGTTCTAGCTTTGGAAGAAGTTCTACAAAAGGTTGAACATTTCGCAGGTTCATCTATATCTACTCTTACGATGCTTGGAAAAGTATCAGAAGATGATATTGCAAAATTGCAATCCTATATTAAACAGACTGAAGGGTTGCGAAGTGGCATACTTGGTTATTTTGGCAAGAAAGATAAGCTAGAGGTTTTAAATAAAGAATTTCGTAAAGATTTTCCATTCTCTACAATTTCAGAAGTACAAAAAAATCTATCGGGGCTTAAACAAGCGTCAGATATATATTCTTACATACAAGATTTAGGTAAAGCTTTCCCTTCGGAAATGATCAAAGAAGGTGATTTCGTGAATTTAATCGTTACTATCTTGAAAGATAGAAGTGCATTTTATTCTTCAGAAGTTCTAATTCAGATTAGAGAATCTCTTGATTCTGCCGATTCATTAAACTTAGCGTCCCAACCTTGGTATCAAGAAGCCGCTGTTACTAACTTTAGTCAGCTTTACTATATTGCTGGTTTAGACGAGTATTGTGACTTATGGGATAAATTCTTAGCTTCATACGAGCAAGAAAGTGAAATTTTAAACTCAATAATATCAATCCCAGAGGATAAGGATGTTTATCCTGTTTTGATGAAAATTGATTTAGATGGTTTGCTAGATAACCTAAATCAATACAAAAACTTCATTAAGTATTTGATTGAGTTTAAGGATGACGTTGCCCAACTGAATACTTATCTATCAAAATATACCCGTTCAGTTGCACTAGCAGGAATTGAGAGTCAAGCCTTTTCAACTGTCTGTAGTAATAAGTTAACTGAACTTTCAGATTTAGAATTTGAAAAGTTAGTTCAGTATATTAAATTGCACCAACAGCTCACGCATTACTTTAATGAAATTCAACCACTACATTATGGGGACAGAATGAGAGGGATTGAAGATATCGTTACTACAGAGATGACTTATTTGATGGACGAGCGGTTGGTTAATTTTACACAAAAATACAAAAACGATGCCAAGGCTTTAAAAGCTGTTATTAAAAGTAAGAAAAAGTTTCCTCGTGATCAGTTCGCTAAGCTTAAAGAAGCTTTCCCATGTATTTTGGCTGGTATTAGGGATTATGCAGAATATATACCATTAGAAGCGGAATTGTTTGACCTTGTAATTATTGATGAAGCCTCGCAGGTTAGCATTGCTCAATCGTTCCCAGCATTACTCAGGGCAAAAAAGGTGATTGTGCTTGGAGATAACCAGCAATTCTCAAACGTTAAATCTGCATTAGCTCGAGGGGATATTAACCAGAGCTATCTTAATTCTCTGAGAGAAGTTTTTGAACAAAATATATCAACCGAAACAGATCAATTGGCTCGTTTGGAAAAGTTTAATATCAAAGTTTCAATCTTAGACTTCTTTGAATTTATTAATAACTATAAAACCAGGCTAGTTAAGCACTTCCGTGGATATAAAGAAATTATTTCTTATTCTGATAAGTATTTTTACAATGGAAGTTTGCAGGTCATGAAGATTCGGGGCAAATCCATTCATGATGTTCTGAAATTTACGGTAGTACCTCATGATGGTAAAGAAGAGGTAAAACGCAACACTAACAGCATTGAGGCGGACTTTATTATCAATGAATTAAATAAATTAAAAGAGCAAGGATCGACCTCATCTGTTGGGATTATTACACCTCATACAAATCAACAGCAACTGCTTTATGAAAGAATAAGTCAATTGCCTGGCTCTGACTATTTCTTTGACACCCTAGATCTTAAAGTCATGACTTTTGATACTTGTCAGGGAGAAGAAAGAGATATTATTTATTATTCAATGGTAGCTACAGAAGAAGATGATAAGTTGGCTTATATCTTTATCCGTGATCTCAATAATATTGAAGAAGATGAGGACGAAGGCAAAATTAAAGCCCAGCGTTTAAATGTTGGATTTAGTCGTGCCAAAGAATGTATGCATTTTGTTTTGTCGAAACCAGTTGATAAATTCTCCGGTGCTATTGGACAGGCTTTAAAACATTACAATGAAGCTTTAGAGGATGGTGCAAAAGAAGCCAGTATTGATAGGACTGACCATAAATCGGGTATGGAGCCATTAGTTTTGACTTGGCTCTATCAAACCAAGTTTTGGGAAGAAAATAAGGATCGAGCTGAAATTCAACCTCAATTTGAGTTAGGTAAATACTTGAAACAGTTAGACAAATCCTACAACCATCCCGAATACCGTGTCGATTTTCTACTTATCTACAATGATGAAGATGGTAAGCAACGCAAGATTATTATTGAGTATGATGGTTTCTTGGAGCACTTTGGTCATGCCGAAGGAGTGAATGCTATGAATTATACTAGCTATTATTCAGAAGGAGATGTGTACCGCCAACAAGTGCTTGAAAGTTACGGATATAAATTTATCAGACTAAATAAGTTTAATTTAGGAGGTAATCCAATAGCCACTATAGACAGTGAGTTACACGAAATTCTCAAAAAAAAAATTTTAATCACGAAATTTTAGAAGACGTTCATAAGATTATTAAAGGATTACACAATCAATCTCTGAAGGAATGTCCAAAGTGTGGCGAGATTAAACCTCTAAATAAATTTATTGATAGATCTTTAGTAACTGGAATTGGAAGATTTTGTAACTCATGCAAAAATCAATCTCCACCTGATTATTCATGGCATACTGCTGAGCGCAAGAGCGTTACAGGTTTACAAAGAGCCTCTGATTTAAACAAATTTAAAATGTTTATCAGTAGTCCTAAGAAGTATGCAACTGGTACTGAAAAATCGAAAGCAAAAGTTGCGTACCTAGATAGTTTAGTTTCTCAAATGGATGATCATCAGCGTAATCAATTTGAAGGAGCCAAGCAAATCTATGAAACAGCCTTACAAAAGATAGTAATCCAGCCTGGATCTAGTAATACCGCAAGGGTTATAGAATTACTTAATATTGCGATATACGAGCATCAAATTCTTACCATAACATATAAAGGATTCACTCGAGATATTTATCCTTACGCATCTGATAACAAATATTGTATAGCGTATTGTACTTTACGGCATGAACTTAGAACTTTTCGCATAGATAGAATGCAGAATGTGCACGCTAGTGGGATATTTAATCCTGATAATCAATTAATTCAAGAAGCACAAAGTAAAATTGCTGAAGCACCAACCTTCCGAAATTATCGCGCGTACAGGCGTTATTAAAAGTTAAGAAAATGTTGTTATCAAAGACTGATTATATATTATATAGAGATTGCCCTAAAAATGTTTGGTTAAAAATTCATAAACCAGAGATTTATTCCAATATTCTTTCAGATTTTGAAATGAATATTGTTCAGAGCGGGAATGAAGTAGAATTAATTGCCCGTAAACTATTTAAAGCTGGCATTTTAGTTGAGGGAAGAGATAAAAAGGCTGAGCAGGATACCATTCGCTATTTAGAAAGCAAACAAAAGGTATTATTCCAACCGATTTTCGTAACTGATAAATTTTTGGCTGCGGTGGATGTTTTAGAATATAGTCCTGAGGATGACAGCTATGCGATATACGAAATTAAATCTACCAATGGTGTAGATGACAAAGTACATTATCACGATATTGCTTTTCAAGTGAACCTTCTACGACAAAAAGGATTGAAAGTGAGCAAAGCTTACTTAATACATCTAAATCCTGAGTATGTGCGATATGGCGAGTTAAAAATAGAAGATAATCAGTTATTTAAAATAACTGATGTTACGGCCGAAATAGAAAGCCTAGCGGGGGAGGTGGCGGCTGAAATGGATTTAGCTCAGGAATACATTTCTAAAGACGATGAGCCCAATGGATATTGCCTTTGCATTTATAAAGGACGCTCTAAGCATTGTTCAATGTTTAAGTATTCAAATCCAGATATCCCTGAATACAGTATTCATGATATAGCAAGAATCGGGAGTAGTAAGAAAAAACTAGAGGAGTTGGTCGATACTAATATTTTCAAACTTGATGAAATACCAGCTCATATCAAACTTTCAGAGATACAACAAAATCAGGTAGAATCTTTTGTATCAAATAAGGTTATCAGAAATAATTTAGAGATATCATTAGAGCTGAAACGCTTAAATTACCCATTGTACTTTTTAGACTACGAGACATACCCATGTGCGATACCTCGTTTCGATGGGTTCTCGCCATACCAGCAAATACCATTTCAATATTCCGTTCACATTTTAAACTCGCCAGATAGCGAATTAGAACATAAAGAGTTTTTGTATATAGGTAAAGAAGACCCGTCTATTCCTTTAGCAGCTGCATTACAAAATGATATCGGTCCAACGGGTACGGTTATTGTTTGGAATAAAAAGTTTGAATCTAAGATAAATCAAGAAATTGGACAAAGAATTCCATTATACGAAACTTTCATGGAATCTGTTAACAACAGAATTTATGATTTAATGGACATATTCTCAAAACAGTTTTATGTACACAAAGACTTTAAAGGGAGCACCTCTATTAAGTATGTTTTGCCTGCTTTAGTTCCGGAATTACATTATCAAGATCTAAATATTCAAGAAGGGGGAGCTGCTTCTGATTGCTGGAATAAAGTAGTGAGCGGATTGGTCGGAGAAACCGATGCACAAAGTATGGCCGAAGATTTAAAAAAATATTGTGGTCGAGATACCGAAGCAATGTACGCTATCTGGCATCATCTATTTGAAGGAATAAAAGATCAGGATGAACCAACTGTAGAGCTTGCTTTCTAAGTCTAACAACTGTGTTATGTTTTGTACTCAATGTGGTAACAATTTAGACGTCGGAGATAATTTTTGCGGACAATGTGGCAATGCAGTTCGTATTGCTAAAGCTGTAGAGAGAGTAAAACCACAAGTCAAAATCGAGCAGCCTATTTATCAAGAACCTATTATCCAAAAAGAACCAGATTATGCCTCAACACCGATTAAGTCAATCCGAAGTAAAAGTTCTGAAGCTAAGGAAGAAAAGAAGCGAGAAGAGCAAAGAGCTGAACTAAGAAAATTATTAGAAGAAAAAGAAGGACAAGCAGTTACTGATCAAGAACTTTTTGAAGCAGAACATTGGCTCCGAGGATATGCAGAGCTTATCTTAGATTCTTACTTGGAAGATGAAAGACGTAAGAAAAAGTTAAAAGAAAATCCTCAGGGTTTTAACCTTGAAGGCGAAGGCTACTCTTGTTTTATTTGCGGTGGCTCTGTATCAAATGAACAAACCTGGTATGACAAGTATGGGATCAAGTGTTTAACTTGCCAAAGCGCAATAGATAAAAAGATTATTCCAGCTAGCGCAGCGAAAGATAAAGATAGTTGGTACTCTTTTCATGATTTAGAACATAGTTTCTTTATAAACAAGTTCGGCATCCGCAAACTTATTAAAGAAGGTTTGTTAAAACCAAGAGTAGTACCTGGTACAGCCGGTGGGGTTCATTATCAACTTTTCTTTATTAAAGACCATGAAGGAGTTTTGCCTCCTAAGAAGTTAACTGATTGGCCAATGGTTAAAGTTCAGAAAGACGGTGAGGACTGGTATCATTCCGAGCCGTGGTTTATACACACTGATGCAAAAGAATTGTTGAAAGACTATAAGATAGTAGAATACTATGGTGTTCTCGAAGAAAAGCACATTAACAAGTCTTTTCCAGAGCTGAGCTTCCAACTTTCTAAGGGAACTAGGTCAATGATGACAGTTAATCATATTAAGTGGAAGGATGCAGAGCCAAAGACTAAGAAAGGCTGATATACTTAATCCATAATACCGTTTAAACATATGCTCAATTCACTCGACCCAATTTACATCAAAAGCCTATTTGATAAATTCAGCACCGAATTTAACTTTGAAGAATCTGCTCAAGTATGGACTCAGCAAAGTTTAGTTTTCAAAAAGTTTTGGCAGGAGAAAATAATTGATCAAAGTTCTGAACTTACCCAGGCAGATACAGATGGTCTTATCAGAATGATTGATAGCAGGGCTCGTGCCCATCAATCGGGCGATCATTCTATTGCTCGAGTATATATCTATCAAGGAACGTGGGAACTGCTTTTTAAGCATCTTCGTGAAAAAGAAAATATTCGCAGCATTTTAGATAAGATATTCCATACAGAAAATAACCAAGAACTCATTAGTTTGATAGATGAATTGCTACTGGCTAATGAAGGTAATGGTAATGGTATTAATGGCAAGAATGCCAATGCTCTTAACGCACTTCTATTTTTAAATAACCCTAATAAATTTATTAGCTCTGTCTCACTGGCTCATCGGGGTCAAATCATGAAAGTATTTGGTTTAGGTAATATAGATGCTTATGTAACTACTGGGGAAAAGATTGTTTATTCTAATAAAGTAATCCAAGAAGGCTTTAGAGACATGTATGGAATTAATACAGTACCAAGAGCTTTATCGGTATTCTTGTATAGTCCGTGGGGTCCATATACTGCGCACGTTAAACCGTTGTGGTATTCAGAAGATAGGAAGATAGAAGAGGAAAACAAAAGTCGTATCAGAATTAGTGAACTGGTTTTAGAAAAACTTTCACCGCAAGAGGAAAAACCTCGCAATAAGACTAAAAGATCAATTGTCTTTGATCTCGAGCGAAACATAATCCAAGCTAGGGAACAAAGCTTTCAAGGTTTCAAGGCAGAGCAGTTAGTTATTGAAGAAGAGAAACAAGCTTTAGAAAAAGCAGGTAGGTCTGATCTCGCAGAACAAGTCAGGCAAGTGTCTGAAGAAAATAGCGCTGAGGGCTACGATATACTATCTTTTACCCCGACGGGTGAAGAAAAGCATATTGAGGTAAAGAGTACTTTGGGAGGGGTTAATTATAACCAGTTCCATATCAGCCGTAATGAGCTAGATATCTCGATTGAGGATCCAAATTACTATCTATATATAGTGTACGAAATGGGTGGCGAACCTGAAATTAAGTATCTGCACAAACCTGATCTTAAGGATCCAGAGCTTTTCGATTTAGAGCCATTACAGTACTTAGTTAAGTATCGCGCGAAAAACGAGACACAAAAGTAGGGGGTTAAGGACTGTCTCATTTGTCTCATTTTGGTGCTATACTAACCCTGAAAGTACATTCAAAACCTCTATATATTGTCTCGGAGGATTGCGGGAATAGCTCAATCCAAAATTTGGATTGAGAACCTCTAACATGTCCTCACTGGGTCTCAAATTTCTCTCCAAGATTGCGATTTATGTCTCACTTTTCTCCCTCACAGAATGCGGAGCAGGTGAAGAGTAGTACGGCTACACAGGGCATGAGTATGACGTGGACACTGGACTTTCCTATATGGAAGCTAGGTATTATAATCCAAGTATAGGAAGATTCCTCAGCCAAGATCCTGTATTCTTAGCAATTAGAGATCAAAATTCTGTTAAAGAAAAGACCCAACAGGAGCTACAAGAAATATTGTCCGATCCGCAGTTGTTGAATAGTTATTCTTATGCGCGAAACAATCCATTAGCTTATGTTGATGAAAATGGCGAATGGCCATCTTGGAGTCAAATCAAAACTGGCGTTCAAGCAGGGTGGAATCTTGTTAAGCCATTTGTCCAGAACAAAGTAAATCAAGTTCAAAATTCTTGGAACTCATATAATGCTTATATGAAGACTCCAGAGGCTAAGCAGAAATCTAAAGCATCTTCTCTTCAAGGGACAGTTTATGTAGGTCCTATAGCAGGTATTGATAGGTATGTCGGGTTTGGGGTAGGAAGCATTAATTCTGCAGGACCACAATCTGGTCGCTTGTTGTCTAATGGGTTAAAAGTTGGGCAAAATTTTGGCGGTAATTATGGACAGGTTATAGAAAATAACTCTGGTAGGATTCAGGGTCTTACTGATCATGCGGTCGAACAATTCTTCGCAAGACCAGATATGAGTTTAAATTCAATTACAAAAACTGTCATGAATCCGCTGGTAACTTTAAAAAATGGGACAAATACAAATTACCTTTCTAATGAAGCATTCGTTGTTTTGAATAAGGCTGGTAATGTGGTGACTTGGTTTGGGAAACAAAATTTTGGCTCCAAGATTAAAGAAATACTTAAATCAACTAAGAAATAAAATGATGAAAAGTCTAATAATTGATCTAAAAGACATACTAGTTATTCTTGCTAAACATGATCCTGTAGGTATTATTTTTGAGAGTAATTATGATGAGTATGAACCAGAGGCTAAATCCATTATTGAACGTATTCCAGAAATGATTGATGAATCTAGTGTGCAAAAAATTGTGCATGAAGAATTCGTAAGATGGTTTGATAATGACGTTGCAGGATCTATAGATAAGTATTCACAAGTTGCGTCTGACATCTGGAAACTTATTCAGACTAAGAATAACTTGAAAAGTTGAATCCCTATGCAACACATAGGAATTGAAATTGATAATGAGACCTTCGGCAAAGTTAAGAATATTGAAACTAATTTTGCTGATATATTGGATTATGTTTGGGAAAATACCCAGAGAGAAGATTATCCAAGGATATGGGAAATAGATGCTTATGGACTAACAGTATTTAATATTCAGCAAACTCCAATCCTTGTTAGCGAGTTACAAAAACTTCAAAGCCAAGTGCAGGATGAAAGTATCAAAACAGGAATTCAGAATTTAACAGGGTTCATTACCGATAATATGAAGCAGCACTTATATTTAAAGTTTATTGGAGACTAATATTTATTAGTCGAGTACTAACAAATTAAATCAGCTATCAATTATAGATAGCTGATTTAATTTTACTGTTCGCGATGCATCCACTTATTACCACGTTTGATTTTGCCCGCTATTTTAGATTCAATTTTACTAGCATCAGAAGATTGATCTGGATCATGGTATGCTTTTAACTTTACTGGAATTGAGCCAATTATCGTTACACTTGTATTATCATAAATTACTTCCCGAATATAATCTTTTAGAAATTCACGTTTAGAATTATTGTCTGCACATATCAGTAACCTAGTTTTTACTGATTCAGAATATCTGCGGATGCTCGCGTCAACGACTTCTGATTTATGTAGAGTAGGAATTTGTTCCAATAGTTTAGTTTTAGTCATTTTCAAATTCATTAGTTGATCATCATATTGTCGACATTGTTTAACATATTCTGACCGGTCAATTTTTCCATCAGCGTATTTATCGATAGTTTGTTTTCTCATCAGGATAAGATTGAATATTTGGTACCAACAAAAGAGGAATTAAATAACTTCTTGATAAATAAAACGCTACCTAAAAAAGTTATATAATTAGCCCTTGCGGTCAAGTCAAACACAATTATCTAGAATAATTAAATTAAAAAATCACCGACTTATATCGGTGGTTTTTTAATGGGGAACTATTTTTTATTCATCCATTTATTACCCCGTTTTATTTTTCCTTCTATTCTAAATTCAATTTTACTTGCATCAGATGACTGATCCGGATCACCGTATGCTTTTAGCTTGATCGGTATCGAACCAACAATACTTACATGCGTGTTATCATAAATTACTTCTTTAACATAATCTTTTAGAAATTCTCGAGTCTTTTCGCTCCCGTTACAAAGATTTAATCTTGACCTTACTGATTCACAGTATCTTTTGATACTAGCCTCAATAATTTCTTCATCG
>JBPOIM010000001.1:0-3219 GCA_052034485.1 Candidatus Anderseniibacteriota bacterium
GTTTGACCGAATTATGGAAGAGCCAGTTTCTGAAGAGGAGCTCAACAAAGTAAAGCAGATGGCTCAGGGGAATATGGTGTTGGAACTGGAAGAAACAAATGCGCTTGCACTGTTTGCAAGCGGACAAGAGCTGATTGAAAAGCGTATTTTAACTCCAGATGAAATTATGAAGCGTATGAATGCGGTAACGGCAGAGGAAATTCAAACGCTTGCACAAGAGTTGCTAAGAAAAGACAAGCGTGCTGTTGCGCTGCTTGGTCCACAAAAATCTTCCAAAGCGTTTGAGAAACTGCTCAACTAGGCGTATACTTTGAGCATGGCGAAAAGCACGCTCATTGATATATCATCTTCGACAATTATTCGAGTGATTCTGTTTTGCTTGGTGTTTTGGTTGCTGTTTCTGATTAAGGACGTTCTGCTTATGCTGCTTGCAGCAATTATTATATCGTTTGTGATTGAGCCGGTTGCACAAAAACTTCGCGCGTTTCATATTCCTCGAGGCATTTCTGTTGTTATTGTGTATTTGGTATTGCTTGGGCTACTTGCAACTGCTGCGGTGCTTATTCTTCCTGCGCTTGCACAACAAACAAGTCAGCTGGCATCCCAACTTCCTGATTTGGTACATGGAATTGAAAGCAAGATGGGGAGGCTGCCTGGGTTTAACCCAGACTTAGCGGTGCCACAGTTGCAGCAAGGCCTTAGCTCTGTTGGAAACAACTTGGCAAACTTAAGTAGTACTATTTTGCAACAAACAAAGTCGGTTTTCTCAGGAGTCTTTTCCTTACTCTTTGTGTTTATTATTGCGTTTTATCTTGTTATTGAGGAGCATGCACTCAAAAAGCTATTTCGATTTGTTGTTCCTCGCCAACACATGGCGTATGTGGAATTAATGATCGATCGAATACAGGCAAAATTGGGTAGGTGGGTGCTTGCGCAGCTATTTCTTGGAGTGCTTGTGGGGGTATGTGTAGGGACGCTCTTATGGCTATTTGGAGTAAAGTATGCGCTTGCTCTTGGCTTGGTTGCGGCACTTCTTGAAGTGTTTCCATTTATTGGACCGCTTATCTCTGGAGTCGCAGGCACAATCATTGCGCTTTCGCAATCAGTAACACTCGGACTTATTACGCTTGTCGTGTACGTTGTAGTACAGCAAGTAGAAAATCACATTCTTATTCCGAACATTATGCGAAAGGCAACAGGGCTTAACCCTATTGTTACGTTGATTGCGATTTTGTTAGGCGGGCGTCTTGCAGGAGTCGCCGGAGTTATCTTGTCTGTGCCGGTTGCAACAATTCTTGGTATTATACTCGCAGACTTTTTCTCTACAGCTGCATCGGACGACGAATTGCCTGGGTAGGTTTACCGAAGTGCGAAGATAAAACTAATTGCAATTGCAGTAGTGATTATTTGTGGAATAAGTCCCGTAATTGGACTTTCTGTTTCCCATTGAACTTTTTCGTGAAAAATAAACCACGCGCGTACCCATTTTGGAGCGCTCTTTTGTGTTGATTTTTTCATAAAGCTCCACAGGGCATGGGCAACGTCTGGTGCGTTGCCGCCTGCAATTGCTGCGAGTACGGGAAGAGTAAATAATTGATCTCCGAGAAACGCATATGCAATTGCAACTCCCCCAAGCACGTCGATACCCACGAGAAAAAATGGATATGTTTTATATTTGTGCGGATAAATATTCCAGTGGAGGATCATGTCTGACCCTACGTGCATGATTGCTGCAGTAATAAAGATGAAAATAGGATTTTGAAATGCCAGTCCGAGTGGAATGCTGACAAGCGTATGTGCGACAGATAGCATATGTTAGTAGTATATCGTATTATTTGAGTTGATATGATAGATACTCATGCACATGCAAACTCTGATGCGTTTGATGCTGATCGAGAAGCGGTCATGCAGCGAGCATTTGAAGCAGGAGTAACGCGCTGGATTGAAGTTGGAACGGATGTTGCCTCCAGTCGTGCTGCAATAGAGCTCGCAAAAAGTACGGCAGGGGTATATGCAGCAGTCGGCGTGCATCCAGATGAAATTGAGGAGTTATCTGAAGTGGAGTGGAATATGTTTCAATCTTTTGTGCTCCATCATAGCGTATGCGCTATTGGAGAAGTTGGGTTTGATACATTTCGGTCTGGAACTATTGCACAGCAAGAGCCCGTACTTCGAAGGTTTATTGACCTTGCAATATCTTCAAAGAAGCCAATGATTTTCCATGTGCGAAGTGGGAATGGGGTGGATGCGCATGCGGAATTACTTCGCGTGCTTGCTTCATATGCTGATGATGTACGGCCAAAAGGAGTTATTCATACATTTAGCGGAACGCTCGCACAAGCAAAGCAATATATCAAACTTGGCATGGCTATTTCCTTTTCTGGAGTGATTACGTTTAAAAATTCAGGTGAATTACCTACTATTGCCAAGGAAATTCCACTTGAATCCATTCTCGTTGAAACGGATTGCCCCTTTTTAACTCCTGAACCACACCGTGGAAAGCGGAATGAAATGGCCTACGTGCTGCACGTTATTGAGAAAATAGCAGAGCTTAGAGAGGCTTCGTTTGAGGTGATAGAAAAAGCTACTTCCGAAAACGCGAAAAACCTCTTTTCTTTCCATAATTAGGCCTATTTTTTGTCATTTTCTGGTATACTTAAATTATGCCTGTGTATAAGGACGTTCTATTTCGTATAGGGAATATTTCTCTGTGAAATCGGCAAAAAAAATCCTTCAAATAGTAGGGGTTTTTCTCATTTTTAGCGCCCTTGTTACGCCTCGGTTTGCAATTGCATTAACTGCTGGTCCAAATAATCCTGCTACGGCCGCAGATTCAAATACTCCAAGTATTGGATCAAAAACGTGGTCAAGTACGGGTAATATTTTTGCAAAGGATGGCGCATATGCTACCGCAAGTTCTAGTACGACCTCTAATTCCCATTGGCTTGTTGCGAGCAACTTCGGTTTTTCTCTTCCTTCTAATGCGACTGTAGGTGGAATTAAATTTGAAATTGCCGACACGGGCGATTCGGGTGGGCAAACTGATACTGGAGCTCGAGCAGTCAAAGCTGGAACAATAGGAACAACAGATCGTAGCAATCTTTCGAACTGTTGGTGTGATGTTAATACGTATAATACGTATGGATCCACATCTGATTTGTGGGGAACTACATGGACGTACTCAGATATTAATAACTCTGGGTTTGGATTTGCAATTGC
>JBPOIM010000008.1:0-12174 GCA_052034485.1 Candidatus Anderseniibacteriota bacterium
ATAGTAATACTTCTTTCCGCCCTCCACCTTGTAGGTAATGCCGTCCCCAACCTTTCCCATTTGCCCCAAAAGATTGGCAACCTCTTGGTGCGTTGGACCGGGCCGTTGCTCTCCTTCTTCTTCCGTACTCGCTTGACGGGCGAGTTGAATAGCAAGTCTCACGCCTTCGACGGTCAGAGAAGTTTCCCCTGTCTTATCCTTGAGTACATTGAGGCATTCCTCCTCAGTAACAGTGCCAGATTTCCTGTTTTGGTTTTGGGCCACGATGGGCCTCCTTTCTATATTCGATTTGTTAAATAGCGTTCCGGAAATACTGAACTTCCCATTATACATACACGGGGGGACTTGTCAAGATTCGGATTCTGTGCTACGGTACGCGGTTATGCATATATATTTTATTGGTCAAAAAGGCATTAGCCCCAAAGATACCAACGACATAAACGAAGCTCGGGTAGAGGCGTTGTCTCAAGAATTACTCGCTCATGGACATAGAGTGACAGTTCCTTGTACCGGAAATTACTGCGCCCAGTCACCTATGGAAATGCGCGGGCTTCGCACTATTCAATTACCATCCTTAAACCCGAATATTGCTGGTGGATGGCTTTATATAGCGCTATCTTGCCTTGCAGTACTGTTTACTAAACATGTGAACACTATCCATGTTCATGGTTGGAAGGGCGCACTTTTGGTGCGACCGCTTCTAGTATTCATGCCTCGCCTACAGGCAGTATGGACCATTCCTACTATGCCCCTACAGCTAGAGCCTCTTCAACACTCTCTCCTCAAGCGCGCGGTGCCATTTATTGCGTCTGGCTTTAGCAGAATTTGTACTCCAAGCAGAACAACACAATACCAGCTTTTGGCTCGGTACAATCTTGAAACTCAATATATTCCAGACGGATACACAACCCCCTCTCTTCCAGATGTTCGCCCTGCAACATTTGGCCTGCGAAAAGAACAATACGGAATCGTATTTTCAGCTACCCAAGAAGAGCTCAAAACCATCGTAAAAGCATATAGAAAGCTGAAAACAAAGAAAAAACTCGTAGTATTTGCAGATAAAGCGCCTACTGGAGCTATGGCTATTAATCTCCCTCTTTTGAGCCGAGGGGCTATTTCTCTGATCCGCCAAACAGGATTTATCGTAAGCACAAACCCTACTTATGCAGCCTCTCTATTGCAGGCAATGGATACAGGTCGAAACATATTTGCCACAACAACGCCTTTGCACCAGGAGCTTCTAGGACGAGCGGCAACATACTTTTCGATACAAGACCCACAAACTCTCCAAAACGCACTCACGGAGGCAACGGGAGCCCCTAGAACGTATTCTACGGCCACTTTGCGATCCCAAAAACTCTTTTCCTGGGAACGAATTGCTCAAGAATATACTCGCCTGTACAGCCCAGCAGAACCGGTACTAGTACCGTTTGATTCTATTATTCCCCGACAGGGCTTTAAAATAGCGGGATAAGCCTGTACAGTGCTTCATAGGCGGATGTGGCGGAATTGGCATACGCGCATGGCTTAGGACCATGTGGGGAAACCCGTGGAGGTTCGAGTCCTCTCATCCGCACCCTTGAGATAGTAAATATACTTGACAAAAAGTGTGTTTTGGGTGTATAATTATAGGTTACGGTTGCGTTCGACCGAACATTGAAAATTACAGAAAAACCCACTATATCCCCTTTTATAGGGGAAAGGAGAAAAGTTATGAAAACCCCACACCAGGTACTTGTTGGGGCCATTGTTGCAGTGTTTTGCCTGGTTTGGTTGCTAATTGCAACCTTCGGGCAAGCTTACTGGTCCTTTAGCGGACTTGAGCAGGGCATCTGGAATGGAAGTATGGGAATTATTGCCTTATCGGCGATTATTTCCTCAATTTACTTCATCAAGCCAGACAGAATCATCGCTGCGGTATTTCTTGGAGAAATCTATGGAGCATACGCCCCTGAAATTCACCAAGAAAATATACCTATCGATGAATTAAACAGCGGTGTTGGAGGGACGGATATTGCACTTATCTTTCCACCATTCCTGGCAACGGGGTACCACTTCCCTCTTACGGGATTTAATATCCCCTTCGCCAGCATTCGGGCCAACACCAAGAAAACTTCTGCCGAAGCAGTAACACCCGTTGATACTTTTGTGACCATTACAATGAGGCTCGCGCCTCGTCGTAAAGGATTACAAAAACTCATTCAGGCAATCCCCGCGTTACTGGAGCACGGAGCCGATCTGGCCTCAGTCACAGGAGAAATGCAATTCTTTGTGGGAATGAATCTCGACGGGACTCCGAAGCTGGAGCCCAAACGTTGCGTGAAAGTTGCAACTATTCTCGCCGAACAGTTACAGCAAACGCTGGATGAAGCAGTTAGCCGAGCGGTTGCCAACCATTCACTGTCAAAAGGTCTGCAAAGCAAAAAGGCGATTGAAGAGTCTATCAAAGAGAATCTTCGAGACACAATCTTTGAGCAGGCTGGTTTCCTTAAGTTTGATGAAAAAGGAACCCCTATCTGTGGCGATGCGTGCCTGCTGTTCGACGTTAATTTGGCGGATATTATTCCGTCGGATGCAGATACTGCGAAAGCAGTTTCCGCTGAAACACGGGAAAATTTGAACGCAAGGGGCACTATCGCACAAGCAAAAGGAGAATCTAAGGCACAGCAAATACGTGGTAAAGGCGATGCTGCCTACGTGGAAGAGGTCGCGAGGTCAGTACAAACTCCCGAGGGTAAGCTCGTTCTTACGAGCCAAACTCTTGAGAGCCTAAAAACTAACACCACACTGATTACCACCCCCGACATGCTTGGAGCTGTCGCTTCACAGATCCTCAAGTCTGCGAAGCCCGAAGTTCCAGAAACCGTTCCTCCAAAAGAGGAGAAAACTGAAACCAAACCACCTGAAAATAAGGATCCCGAAAAATGAAAATCTTGATTCTGACTACGTTTGCCGTTGCTTCAGTAGGGCTACTTATGGCAGCAATACTGAACAAAATGAGCAGCAAGAAACCGAAAAAGAAAAAGGAGGCGCCTACAGACGATTCCAAAAAGAAAGAAGAGAAACAGGAATCAACGGATTGGTTCTGGAAAAAGCATCCGATCTGGACAACAGTGACGGTCATTCTTGCCCTTACCTTCTGCGATACACTCGTATACGCAGTAAAGTATGTCGGGCTTGGGATGGTTTCGGGTGTGGATGCTGCAGCTCGCGGTACGCCGCGATCTGCTTGGGGAATCGGATCCCCAGAAGTGACGGTTCAAATAATTCCCCCGGTAGACAGAAAGAACCCCATCACATGGGGAGCTGGTGTGAAAGCGCGGTTACGACCGCGTCTTCACACGGAACACGTAAAGAATGGAGTTGCATTTGTAGAAGGAGTTCCTCCTCAATCATGGATCGAACTCTCTCTCGGGTGCAATCAAAGACCCGAAGGTGGGGCATACTTAGTAAGCCTTACCGAACCGAGCTTTCCCTCTGAAGAAGCGCTGGAAGCGCGTATCCGAACAAAGGACTATACCAAAGGGTTCATTTTTGACCTACCTGGCCTCTCAAGTAGCATGGAGCACTCACTCGCTTACGAAAACACTACGGGAGCGAGCCCTGAGGTGGGTTCAAAAGTTAATGAGATGTATATTCAGATCCCCCAAGGAGGGCCTAATACAATCGTCATTAATCAAATACAGCCCCCCGGAACATTCCAGTATGAAGTCGAAGTTGGGGTGGACGATATTTCGTTTGCCCTTCCTGAAACAAGCTGGAAGTATGCCTGGGTAGTCCCCGTGTACCACGAGGACTATGAAGCAATCTTTCGAGGACAGAGCGTCAGACCCAATGGAGCTTCTGTACCATCTCGCTCTAAAATGTTCTCCATTCAACTTACGGCGAATGGAGAAAAAACGACACTGGAACGAGCTAAATTCTTCCAACCGGACGAATTACAAAACTCAACTATGTCATTGGCGCTCAAGTTGCCTGGCGATAATCCAACACCAGAACAACTTGAGCGAACGAAAAACGACCTGGAAAAACCAGCGAGAGTAATCGTTGGCATTCAGCTCGATCAAACAAACTAGAAAGGAGAATTGTTCTTTAAAACGCCCGTTGCGCATTCGCGACGGGCTTTTTATTTACACAAACAGCACGTTTACAATAGCGGCAATAATTCCTATTACCACAAGCGTAACAATTGTTTTTAAAATAATAAGCTTCTGCGCATTTTGAACCGGTGAATCGCCTGGGTTTTTCGTATACTTCGAAGAAGCACCAAGCATACGATACAAGAAAATCATCGAAATACAGACGCATACGATGTTAAAAACAAATAATCCAAATAGAGAAGATTGCATACATTCAGTATACACGCACAATAAAAGAAAAACGCGGAATGTTCCGCGTTTTTCCTATATTACCTACTTGAACGGTTATGCTTGCGCAACTGTTCCAATAATGAAGTTTACGAGCGCTGCGGAAAGACCGATAACGATCAATCCAATAAGAGCGTACAAAATAGTATTTTTTGCTTGTTCTGTTGCGCTTTCTTCTCCCTGGGAGGTGATATATCGAACTCCGCCCACAACGAGATATATAGACGCTGCAATACCTGCGACAACAAGTAATCCGTTTACAATGTTGAGCACTGAAGGGATGAGGCCTCCACGAGCCGTATTCGCGAATGGAATTGCTGGCTGAAGCCCTTGAGCAAACGTACTCAATGGAGCAATCAGGAGAGCAGTGCCAGTTGTTGCAACGCGAACTATTGATTTGATATTCATATACGACTCACCTCCTTTGTAGAAATGCACATATATCGTACGAGTAAGTTTACCACACTACTTCGTACCAGTAATAGATTGTCCGCCGCCACCCGGATTCTGTTCCCCTGTTGCGATATTGATCACAAAATTCACAATTGCAGCCGATAGACCAATAACAATAATACCAATAACAGCATAGAGAATAGTTGCCTTTGCCTGCTCCGCTTTCCCCTCGTCCCCTTCAGATAGAATGTATCGAACCCCGCCGAGCACCAAGTACGCTGCAGCAATTATACCAACGAGAACAAGCAATCCGTTTACAATGTTACCGATTGTATCAACTAGAGTATTAGTATCCTCATTCCCCGTACACTGAATACCAAATGTTTTACAATCACCACTATCAACTTTTGTAATTTGCGCCGCAACGGGAAACACAACCAGCGTAAGAGAGGTAAGAATTGTTACAAAGAAAATTGTTTTTCCAAGACGAGACATAAAGAAAGTATACGGTTATGAAGTAACACTAATAACGACGTTTACAATAATTGCCGATAGGCCAATAACAACCAATCCAATAATGGAGTAGAGAATAATTGTTTTTGCCCGCTCCGCTTTGCTTTCGTCCCCCTGGGAGGTGATGTATAAAAATCCTCCATAGAGAAGTGATATAACAGCAAGTGTTCCAATTAATGATAAAAGCCATTTTACAATGGTCTGCAAAATATCTTTTGCGGACCTTGCTTCGGAGAGTTTGTTTTCACTTGCTACCTGCTTCACTTCGTTTAGCCCAGCTCCAAAATTGGACGGATCGCCGCTTCCTCCAAGCGCTACTTGTGCCGGCACCCTATTTTGAGGACTAATAGCTGAACCCTGCAGTGGGCGCACTGCACTTTGAGCGTTTACCGGCATACCATATACAAACAATGCAAAAAATAGCACCGTACACACCCCCATCCACACATACTTTTTTGAGATACGCATCATACCAAGCTCCACTATCCCGCACCTAATATGTTAGACGTCACGATATTGATGATTGCGTAGGAAAGAATAACAACCGCAAGACCAATAACGGCCCAGGTAATCGTTACCTTTGCTTTTTGCACCCGATCTTCGTTTCCAAAATCCATAATCATTTGCGCTCCACCGATAATAAGAGCAATGAGTGCAAGAAAACCTACTAAACCAAGCATCCAATTAATGATTCTTTTTAATACATCGGTAACCGTTTCAGATCCACCTGAACTTAAGGGGTTTTTAATTCCCCCGCCGCCCCCACCAGAAAAAGTGCCTGGGGGCGCTACCTGCCCGTCGCCGAGACCAGGGCTATTGCGAAAACTACTAGCGCCAAAATTATTATCCTGCGCTAAGACTGGTTGCATTAAAACGCCCAAAAATAGCACAACAAGAAAGTGCGCTGTGAATACAGAAAACGCTTTCATATTATTTAGCATTGCTCGGAATTATTCGCTGAAGTTGGTCTTGTGCTTGGCGAAGCGCATCACCAATTGGTACTCCTCCGGTTGCAACGCCATCAATCATCGCATTAAATATACCATCGGTTGCGACAATATCAACACGAGGCCAACTGGAAGCTTTTAATGTTTGCTCTGCAAACACTCCCATAATAGGGTCGGACACATAATTTGGAATTGCATCACGCCGTGCGGGTGGAAGCGCCTGGGCTTTGTTTAATGCTTCTGACGCAGAATTGCCTGTTAAGAATCGAACAAACTGCCATGCCGCCTGTGGAGAGCGCGATGACGCAGAAACGGTAAATGGCCAGTAGCTTGCAAACGTAACTTCTGCGGCATTCCCCCCGATTTGAGGAACAGGGGCAACTGCAAACTGTAATCGTTGGTTTTTCGCACGAATTGTTGGGATCTGATACGCATAATTAAACAGCATTGCTGTTTTACCTTCCGCAAATGCATCAATAGAATAATCTTGCGTAGTATCCCACGTGTATACCTGCTTTGCCTTGTTTGAAAAATCGGTATAGAAAGCTAGTGCGCGAGAACCAATGTCGTTTGCAATATCTACTCTACTTCCACCGCTTTGGTCGGTTGCAATAATAGGAAGACCGCTCTGTAACATGAGCATCTGAAGTAAGTCTGGAGCACGATTAATATTGCTTGCAGTTCCAATAGCTGCAGCGCTTTGCCCAATAACCCCTAAGCGAGAAACTTTCGTAAGCGTTACAACGTCTTTTTGGAATTCTTCCCATGTTTTTGGCGGCTGGGCAATGCCGGCGTTATTAAATAAATCAGTGTTGTAGTACATTCCGAGCGTATCGATAGAGGTTGGAAGCGCATACACGTATCCGTTTCGAACAAGATCCTTGCTTACAACATCAGGAAACTCATTTTTTAGATCCCTCTCGTTAATAATATCCGCAGGGGCCGGGCTCATAAGACCACGCTTTGCTTCTACCCACGTATTGTTAATGACAAATACGTCTGGGCCACGACCTTCCGCTAAAGCCTGTACGAGTTCCTGTTCGTACGTTGCGACAGACGCAATCTTCTTGTACTCCACAGCGATCCCTGTTTGATCTTGGAAGGCACGAACAATGGGGCCCATTGTATCACTGTCTTGCCATAAACCCCACACTACAATGCTTGTTGTAGTGGTTTGCTTTATGGGAGCCGGCTGTCTACACCCAAAGCCAGCAAGCGCAAATGCGCTTGCGACGATAAGAACAAAAATTGCCTTCTGAGAACGAAACGATGCCATACTACCGTGTAAAAATTAATCCAAAATGATATGGGCTTGGCGAAAAGGACTTGGAATACACAAGCCCCACCGATTCTCCGATAGACTTAATCTCATCTTCTTGGCGTCGCTGGTCAGAAGGAGGCCCAAAAGGTGTTGAAAGAGTATCCCACTCTACCACTGCAACGTGGCCGTTTGCGGCAACGATGCGATGTGCTTCCGTTAAAATTTTTACCGGATCAGACTGATGGAGAATATTCGCTACAAGCACCCAATCCACAGATTTCTCCGGGAGTGTGCTCCCAGGAGTATTTTCAATATTAGAACGCATTGTTTGAATAATATCTCCCAGATTATTTTGTTTTGCTTTGTTCTGCACTTCATCGAGCATGTCAGCACGCACATCAATACCAATTACCTTCCCATTGGGGCCCACAATCTTTGCTGCCGCAATCAGATAAAACCCCGCGCCAGAACCCAAATGGACAACCGTCTGCTGTGCACGAAGCCCAAGCGTACGCCACAACACTTCGGGACGAATGAAGGAATTCGTTTCTGTCATAGTACGAATGTAAGTATATCACACGACAAGCAAGGTCGTGTATACACTCTTTACACGTATTGTGTATATTTCTTTATCCTTCTGGACGCCAAATGGTGAACGTGGAGATTTTTCCGCTTTTTTCTGATGGTCGCATGACTCGAACTCCTTGTGTTGCTCGTCCTTGCTTGCTTACGGAAGATGCCGCAATACGGATAACCTGCCCCTTATCAGAAACAATCAGAATATCTGTTTTTGGAATCATATCCGAGTGAAGCACAACCGCCTGCACAATATCTCCGGTCTTTGATGTAACCTGTGCCGTTCGAATACCAGAGCCAGAGCGCTTCTGAAGACGATACTGACTTAAAGGAGTGCGCTTACCGAATCCTTCACGAGTAATCACCATAACTTCCTGGTCGTTTTGCCCAGCACGAATAACATACATTCCTATTACTTCATCTTTTCCTTTAAGTTTAATTGCTCGTACCCCAGCCGCAGTCCTCCCCATAGGGCGAATATCTTTTTCCGAGAACAGAATTGCCTGGCCATTCTTTGTTGCGGTAATAATGCGATCATTTCCAGAAGAAACACCCACCCATTCGAGTGCGTCATTTGCATTGAGCGTAATTGCCTTCAAGCCCGTTCGACGAATGTTAAGGAATTCTTCTCGAGAAGTCTTTTTGATAACACCCATACGAGTTGCCATCACGAGGTATTCGCCAACTTCCTCTGCGTCTGGCACATCCTGAAATGCGGTAACCTTTTCATTTGGTGCAAGCTCAAGGAAATTCTGAATTGCTTGCCCCTTTGCAGCGCGCGCTGCTGCCGGAATTTCGTACGCGTTTGTAGAGAATACTCGGCCCTGATTGGTGAAGAAGAGAAGCTGCTTGTGGGTCGTGGTTGCTAAGAATAGGTCGACAATGTCTTCCTCTTTTGTAGTAATGCCTTTTACGCCCTTTCCGCCACGATGCTGTACCTGATACGTACTTGTCGGGATTCGCTTAATGTATCCTCCCCGAGTAATGGTAATGACGGTTGGCTCGTCTGGAATTAAGTCTTCTTGAGAGAATTCCCCCACACCGCTTGCGACAACGCGGGTCCTTCGCTCATCTCCGTATTTCCTGATGATTTCTTCGTAATCGCCTTTTACGAGCGCTGCAACTTTTTTAGGATCCTTCAAAATACCTTCTAACTCCTTAATAAGAGCTCGCTTCTCCTTCAGCTCGTCTTCCACTTTCTTTCGTTCAAGTCCTGCGAGCGCAGAAAGTCGCATTTCCAAGATTGCCGTTGCCTGCGCATCGGAAAGCTTAAAGTTCTTTCTCAAATTTGCATGTGCAGTCTCCCGGGTTTGACTCTTACGAATTGTGGCAATAATTTCTTCAATATGGTCGAGCGCAATCTTTAACCCTTCCAATATATGCGCCCGTTCACGTGCGCGATCCAAGTCAAACTTTGTTCTGCGCGTAGTTACTTCTTTTCGGTGATTAATATGCTCTTGAATTGCTTCTTTTAATGTAAGTACCTTTGGCTGCTTTCCGCCATCAACAAGGGCGAGCATGTTTACGTGGAATGTTTTTTGAAGATCTGTCGTGTCAAAAAGCTGGTTAAGCACCTTTTTCGGATACGCATCACGCTTGAGTTCAATCACAATACGAATACCATCCTTATCAGACTCATCTCGTAAGTCTCTAATCCCCTGAATTCGATCTGCCTTTACGTTTTCTGCAATCTTCGTAATAAGTTGAGACTTATTAACCAAATATGGAATTTCATTTACAATAATACGGAACGTGCCGTTCTTTGCTTCTTCTATTTCCGCAATTGCACGAGTAACAATTCCACCCTTTCCCGTAGCGTATGCCTGCAGAATATCTTTTTTATTATAAATTGCTCCGCCTGTTGGGAAGTCTGGACCCTGCACATACTTCATGAGCTCCTGAATCGTTGCTTCGGGACTATCTATAAGATGAATTGCTGCTTTTGAGACTTCTGCAATGTTGTGTGGTGGCACGTTTGTTGCCATACCAACGGCGATACCAACGGTTCCGTTTACCAAAAACTGAGGAATTGCGCTTGGTAGCAATACTGGCTCCTTTTTTGACCCATCGTAGTTATCAGCAAAATCAACCGTATCCTTTGCAATATCGGTCAACATTTCATCTGAAATTTTGTCTAAACGAGCCTCGGTATACCTCATGGCCGCAGGAGAGTCTCCGTCGATATTCCCCCAGTTCCCCTGACCTTCAATGAGCGGGTACCTCATGGAGAAATCTTGAACCAAGCGAGCAAGCGCATCATAAATAGATGCGTCTCCGTGGGGATGGTACCGAGCCATTACATCACCGACCACGTTTGCTGATTTTCTATATCGTGCCGTGGAACGTAAGTTCTGTCTCCACATCGAGTAGAGGATTCTTCGTGCAACAGGTTTCATACCATCACGAACATCCGGAAGTGCTCGGGATACAATAACGCTCATTGCATAATCGAGATAGCTCTTCTGAATTTCCGTTGAAAGATCCTGTTCAATTAATGAACCTATATTGTGTTCGATGTTTTTTTCGTCTTTTGTTGCCATAGAATTATCTTAGTTGTGCCGGAAGAAGGATAAATACCCAAACAGCTACAACAATAAGCCCAACAATCGCCGTAAGAATAAGTGCTGTCCTTCTGCGATGATGCTCAGGCTTCTGCTGCAGTTCTTCGATTTTCTGTTCAATTTTTGCTCTCATGGGGACTTGTTATGGGGCTAAGATAATAGTTTGCATTTCCTCATTAGGAAGCTTGCTTTTCTTTAGTATAGCCTTTTTCTCTCCTGCGGAGACACTAATACCAGCCTCTTCTGCAAACGCCTTTAAGGAGTCAAGCTTTTCCTTACTCCCCTGGTACGCGTAGTGAATAGGCACAACAACACGAGGCTCTATAGTAGTAATAGCCTTCATAGCCTGCGCAGCGGTAAGCCCAGATCCTCCGCCAACCGGAATAATAAGAATATCAATAGCCACAAGTTCAAGTTCTCGCAATTCTGCCTCCGTAAGCGGCCTGTTCAATGCTCCAAGATAGAGGATTACCATGTCTTCTATCATCCAACGCTGAATACTTCGCTCGGTTCCATCTTCGGTGTTCCACCCAATTGAGTGAAGCACGAACTGCTTTAATGAGTACTCTCCAGGGGTATCTATAATAGTTGTTTCTGGAGTTGCCCCTGTCACATTACTCATATCAGGGTCAGAAGGATTTGAAAGAGATATAACGTTAGCCTTGATCTTAGAAGAAGGGTCTAACACTAATACAGTGTCTTTTGAAGTTATTTTTACGGTGTAATTTCCGTGCCAAGAGAGTTGCATGTCATCAAGCATACACTATCAGTGTTGACCGTTGCAAACCGTTATGTCATGATGCCTGGTATGAAAACACCATCACTATCACAGGAGCATATCAATATGGAGGAGGTGCTAGAGAAGCACGCCGACCTTGCCCATGTTCCAACAGCTGGTGAAGTGCTCACGGGGACTATTCTCGAAAAAACAAGTAACGCCCTCTATATAGATATTGGGCAGTTTGGCGTTGGGGTAATATACGGCAAAGAACTCTTTGACGATATCGATACCTTCAAGCGTTCAAAAATCGGGGATACCGTACAGGCAACAGTCCAGGATATAGACAACGAAGATGGCTATATCGAACTTTCCCTCCGAACCGCTACTAAGGAACGTAGCTGGGAAGAGCTTCGCAGAAAGCTTGATGACTCCGTAGCCTTTGAGAGCGAAATCATCGATGCGAACAAGGGGGGACTCATTATCCGAATTAACGGAGTAACCGGCTTCTTGCCAGTATCTCAGTTAGCACCAGACCATTACCCTCGCGTTGAAGGTGGGGATAAGACAAAGATTCAAGAAAAACTCCAGAGCTATGTTGGGCAGACATTCAAATTAAAGGCAATTACCATTGACCAGGAAAACGAGAAGCTTATCGTTTCAGAAAAAGCTGCTGTAAGCGATGAAATTAGCGCTACTCTCGAGCACCTCGGAAAGGGAAAGACTATCTCTGGGGTTATTAGCGGAATCGTAGACTTTGGCGCATTTGTGAAGTTTGAAGAAAACGGACAAGAGCTAGAAGGCCTCGTGCACATCTCTGAACTCGCGTGGCAGCGTG